>JAGOQT010000179.1 GCA_018007255.1 Phycisphaerae bacterium
CACGGTCCCCTTGTACTCGCCGAACAGGATCAGCACCCTGGCCTCATTGGGCTGAAGGGTGAAGAAACCCGGGAGCATGAGGATCCCAAGGAACCCCATGACCAGAGCGAGGATGAACAGACCCCACAGCGGCTCGCCTGTGCCCCCTCGCCCTGCCCCGATCGAGTAGATGAACAACGCCGGGCTCCCCAACCCGAGGAGGAGGGCCACCGGTAGCAGGGTCCATCCATTGTGTACCTTCACCTGTCGCTCCCGATTGACCACAGCCGAACCTGTATCCATGATCTGCCCTTTCAGTGGAAGTAGTGGTATCTATATGATATCATATCGAAATCAAATGGCATGTCAATAGGCCTACACAGAAAAAAGAAGAAGAAGTGGGACCTTCTGTACCCTCCAAACTCGTGGGCCCCGTCCCAGGGCCTGGAAAAAGGGGCACTGTCAGGGCGCGCAAGGCTGTCTTGGAGGTCTGGGTGGAGATTTAGTTCAACCGCCCAAGGGGGGTGGTCGATAGTTAGGACTGGTACCTTGACCGTTGCAGCAAAGGAGAAGACTATGGGAATTCAGAGCTGGTCTGAAGACATCCTCCTGGTGGACCTCCCGGCCGAGCCGGACCTGGGCGAGGAGCTGAAGACGGTGATCACCACGGTCCGGGATCGAGGAGACTGCGACGTGGTCATCGACTTCTCGGGCGTGGACATCATCACGTCGTCGAGCCTGTCCAAGCTGCTGAAGCTCCGCAAGCTCCTGGGGGACTGCGGGCACCGGCTGATCTTTTGCGGCATGGCGGCCGCAACCAAGGGCGTCTTCACGGTGACTGGTCTGGATGGGGTCTTCGAGTACGCCCCGGACAAGTTCGTGGCCCTGGCCGGCCTGCAGATGGTGAGTTGACCCGGGGTGCGGCGATTCGCCGTGCCCTTGGACGCAGGCCCTTGCCAGGGACGAGCTCGGGGGCGATGCAGAGGTGCGGCGGAGACCAGGTTGGACGGAGTACCGATGCCGGATCTGAATGACCCCGAGACCCAGCGGCAGATCGAGCGGGTCTTGGGCCATACCTTTGAAAACGCGAATCTCCTCCACAAGGCCTTCACACACTCTTCGGCCTCGGACGATCCTGTCCAGAGCAATGAGCGGCTCGAGTTTCTGGGGGACGCCGTGCTGGGGGTCGTGATCTGCGAGTCCCTGTTCGACCGCTTCCCCGACCGTCTCGAGGGCGACCTGACCAAGGTCAAGAGCGATCTGGTCTCCCGTCGGACCTGCGCACGCGTGACCCGGCAACTGGGTCTGCAGCCCTATCTGCGGATGGGCAAGGGCATGGCCTTGTCGCGGGCCCTACCCAGGTCCGTGGAGGCGGGATTGCTGGAGGCCGTGATCGGTGCGATCTACCTGGACGGAGGGCTTGAGGCGGCCAGGCGGTTCATCCTGGGCAGTCTGGGTCCCCTGCTCGACAAGGCCCACGCCGACGGGCCCAAGGATAACTACAAGTCTCTGCTGCAACAGGTTGCGCAGGACCGCTTCGGCGTGACGCCGGAGTACGTGCTTCTGGATGAGAAAGGCCCCGATCACGACAAGTGTTTCGAGGCCGAAGTCGTGGTGGACCATCACCATTTCCCCAGTGCGTGGGGGGTGACCAAGAAGGAGGCCGAGCAGAAGGCGGCACACCACGCCCTGTTGGAACTGGGGGTCCTGACGGAATCCGCCGCGCAGACGAGCGAGTAGGAGGGGCCCGTCGCGCCCGGCTCGCGACCTCTCAGCTTCCCATCACGAGGCGATCCCCTCGTTCACGAACCAGGCCACTGCGGAGAGGATGAGGGCTGCGACGGCCATGAACGCCACAATGGAGCCGAATAGGATCGCTGCCTCCTTGAAGAAGGGCCTGGGGACGACCCTGTGAACCTTGGTCGCCTTGTAGACGACGGCAATGCCCGCGGTCAGAGGCAGCATCCACAGCATGGACTGCGGAGTCGTGCCGATCGACTCGGGCTGGGTGAAGCTGGCTAGGATCGGCGCGACCCAATCGATCATGCGGATTCCTCCTGGCCGGGGACCTCGCGCACGTGGGCCCGGTACAGGGCGTTGATGATGCAGAGGAGGTTCAGCAGCCCGGCGATGCTCGTATAGATCTGACCGATCTCATAGGGCCTGCCGTACACGGTGTAGTGGCCTGTCCTCGCGGACGACCCGATCCAGAAGACCACGGGGCTGGTGATGACCTGGGCCGCATACCAGTACCCGGCGTTCTCCGAGTCCACCACACCGATGGAGCCGATGTACAGTCCCAGCACGAACACAGCCAAGATCGTCACACCGACCACGATCGCCCGCTGCCGGTCTCCCAGGGCCCAATACCCGGCGCCTGGAATGGCCCAGGCCAGGAGCCCCACGACCCCCAAGCGGATCAGCCAGCGGATCAAGCCGCCTTGCTCTCTTGCGTCTGGTGCGGTCATGGACGGCGACTAGGGAGAAGTGGTCTCGTTTGCGTCGCGAGGTTTGGACTGGTCCAGGATCTCGCGAAACTGCATGCGCTGCAGGATGTTCTCCGGATTGAAGTGGACCGCTGCGAGGCTCTGCGACCCGACGAAGTCCTCCTGGTAGGCGTACAGACCCTTGGCCTTGGTGTACTCCTGGAGGGGAAACCTCTTCACCGACAGGTCCTTGATGCAGTACACGGTCCGTTCCCCCGGGGACTCCACAGTCACCGGTGTGGCGGCAAGCCCGTTGCTGTCCGGCGGGATCAGGTCGTACAACCGATCCGTGAACTGCTTCTGGGCCATGGTCGTTTGGTAGAGGCGCCAGGCTGCCGCCTCCCTCTCGCCTCGCATGGCCCACATCTGGGCCTGCCCGCTCAAGACCCGATTCCGCTGGCCCTGGAATCGCAGGCTGAAGAGGTCGGGCCCGTTGGGGTCCAGCCCTGCCTGTTGGCGGTAGGTTCGATTGAACGCGGAGAGGGCCTGGGTCCAGCCCGACTCCTTGACCAGGGTCTCGAGTTCCTGGGCCTTGGACTTCGCCATGGCCATGGCCTCCAGGCCCCTCAGGTCCTCGGCGACCTTCTCCTTCACCGAGAAGGTCTTGGGCGAATCGGTCTGTCCCAACACCACGGGCGTGTGGTCGTAAGTCTCGTTGAGATCTGCAGGCTCCCTGGCCTGGATGGCCTGGACCACCCGAACCACGGCCATGACCTCGCCCGCAGCATCGAGTCGATAGGAGGAATTCCGCTCCTGGGCAGGACCGAGGCTCTCGTAGAGTCGGGCCTTCTGGGCGTTGACGGTCATGAGGTCCTCCACGCCCACCGGGTCCGCGGTGAAGACGAGCTGGGCCAGGGGCAGGCGCCATTGGGTCCGTCCCTCGACCACCAGTCGGCTGAGCACCCGGTCCTCGCTGGCGATCTCCTCCAGGGTCAGCAGGCCGGTCTGGCCCACCACGACCTTGACCCCATGTTTCTGGGTGAGCTTCTCGGCGATGGGCCCGTAGGCGGGGGCCTCTTGTCGCAGCTTCTCGCGATCGACTCCCTGGTTCTCCAACAAGGACCCGGGGATCTCCGCCAGGGTGCGGCCCTCCAGGAGGATGGCAGCCGCCTTCTCCCTGGCCTTGTCGCTAACCCACCGCCTCTGGATCTCGTCCAGGACCTCCGCAAAGGGGCGGGTCACGTCCTTGGAGGGGGAGTTCGGGTCGTTGGGATCGGTGCGGACCTGGTTGGTGAACTGCTCTATGTTGCGGTGGTAGTACGTCTCCGCCTGTTCCTGGGTGGGTTTCGGGACCGTGGCCAACACGTCGTCCAGACGCACCACCAGGTACTCCAACTGGACCCTGGGCGGGATCTTGTATCCCCATCCGTACGGGTTGTCGGCCGTGATCTGTCCGGGGAAGAAGCCCTTGTATTGGTTGAAGTGCCCTTGCAGGCGGTCTTCCGGGACAGGGCGGTTTGGATCGAGCAGCCTGGTGAACAGGGGCACCTCCAGGGCCACGGCATTGATGTCCAGGGTCTCATTGTCCCCGCTGATCAGGTGGTCGATCTGGCTGCCCGTGAGGTCCTCCATAGCGCAGACCATCTGGGAGTACTGCAGGACGGCCACGAGCTTCGCGAACGCATCCAGGATCGCCTTCTCCGGGGTGCCGCCCTGCATCAGCCCGTGGATGCGTTGGGCGTAGGTCTGGCCCTCGAACACGTTGGGGATCAACTGCTCCAGGATCTGGCCGGCCGTGTCACGGGCGACCGCGATCCCGGCCTTCTGGGCCTCGTGCGAGAGCAGCCACCAGTAGACTGCCCCAGACTGCTTTCCCTTGTACAAGGCCGTCACATCGTGATCCGTGACCCGGTATCGGTTGGACCCGAGCATCTGCAGGAGCTGGTTGGCCACCTCAGGCTGGGGTCTTCGGTCGCTGAACAGGAGCTCGCCCAGCAGCATGCCGTGGAGGGACTGCGACCTCAGAAAGATCGGAACGCCGAGGTTCGTCATGACCTCGAGTTCCTGCCTTGCCTGGTACAGGTCGTAGTTGGTGATCTTGTGCCCGTCCCCAAACTGGGCAAAGGCCTCGGTTCGGCCGCGGCGGGAGATCAGGGACAACAGCTCCCCGCCGCCGATGAAGCCGAAGAGGATGATGATGACCACCACGGCCATGAGCTTCCTGTTGTTCTTACGTACCCACTTGATCACCTTCATTTCGGTCCTCCAAACAGGATCGGGGCCTTGCGGGCGCCAGCCTTGGGCCGACCGGCGCAGCGAGACCCTTAGGTCAGCTAAGTCGTCCATTCATAAAGAGCTAGACTATATCGGCCGAGCGGCCGGCTTGGCAAGAGAAAACGCCCGTCGGTTTGGGGCCCGGGGGTCAGGGCCTCGTGTAGAGGCCGCCGAACCTGCGGTCGCGTCGGGCATAGGCCGCCACGGCCTGCTCCAGGGCGGCCTCGTCGAAGTCCGGCCAGAGGGCGGGCGTGACGTAGAACTCGCAATAGCAGATCTGCCAGAGCAGGAAGTTGCTCACGCGGAACTCGCCTGCGGTGCGGATCAGAAGGTCCGGGTCGGGCAGCCCGGCGGTGTAGAGGTGGCCCCCGACACAGGTCTCGTCCACGGCCTCCGGCGCCAGCTCCCCCGCGCGGACCCTGCGGGCTATGGCCTGCACGGCGTCCACGATCTCCGAACGACCGCCGTAGTTGAGTGCCAGGGCCAGCGTCATGCCCGTGTTGGTTCGGGTCTGCTCGATCGTCTGGTCCAGCTCCCGCTGCACCGAGGCCGGCAGGTCCGCCTTGCGCCCCAGGTGGACCATTCGGACGTTCTCCCGCATCAACATGGGTCGCATGCTGACCAGGTACTCCTCGTACAGGTGCATCAGGGCCCGGACCTCGGTGATCGGACGTCTCCAGTTCTCGATGCTGAAGGAGTAGAGGGTCAGGCAGTCGATCCCCAGGCGCACGCAGTGGTTTGCGATCCGCTCTGCGGTCTTCGCGCCCTCGGAGTGGCCCTCGGGCCTGGGCAGGCCCCGCCCCTGGGCCCAGCGGCCGTTGCCGTCCATGATGATGGCGATGTGGCGGGGCAGGTGACCCGATTCCAGGCCCAGTCGTCTGGCCGTCTGCTCAAGCTTGGGGTCCGAGGCGGTCACGGGCGGCCCCTCATCGGAAGATCGTCTGTGTCCGGCCCGGCCCCACGCTGAGGATGGCCACGGGCCGGCCGAGGAGACGTTCAATGCAGTGGACGTAGTCCTGGGCCTGCTGGGGCAGGCGGTCGAATCGGGTCGCTGCCGTGATGTCCTGATCCCAGCCCGGCAGCACGTCGTACACGGGCACGGCCTGGGCCAGGCGATCCAGGTTCGCCGGGAAGAACGTGGTGACCCGGTCCCCAAGGCGGTAGGCCCTGCAGACCCTCAGCTCCTGGAGTCCGGTCAGGGTGTCCAGGTGCATCAGGGCGACTTGATCCACCGCATTGATGGTCACGGAGTAGGACGCGGCCACGGCGTCGAACCACCCGCACCGGCGGGGCCGGCCCGTGGTCGTCCCGTACTCGTGGCCCTTGTCGCGGATGTACTGGCCGGTTTCGTTGGTGAGCTCCGTGGGAAACGGCCCGGACCCGACCCGCGTGGTGTAGGCCTTGCAGACCCCGAGGCTCTTGTCCAACAGCTTGGCCGAGACCCCGGACCCCGCGGACATGCCCAGGAGGCTGGAGTTGGAACTGGTCACAAACGGGAACGTCCCGTGGTCGAGGTCCAGGAGGGAGCCCTGGGCCCCCTCGAACAGGATCGAGCGGCCCCGGGCAATGGACTCGTGCAGAAACTCGGTGGTGTCCGTGACGTAGGGCAGGAGCCGTGCGGCATACGTCTTGCACGCCTCGAACACGGCCTGCACCTGGATGGGCTCCGCGCCGTACAGGGCGTGGAAGACCTTGTTCTTGTACTCTACGATGGCGGTCAGTTTGGCTCGGAGTCTGTCCAGGTCGCGGAGGTCGCCCATGCGCACGGCGTAGCTCCTCCCGACCTTGTCCGCGGTACAGGGACCGATGCCGCGGATGGTGGTGCCGATCTTGTGGTCGCCCAGGGCGGTCTCCCGGAGTTGGTCCTCCCTCTTGTGGTAGTCCAGCACGACGTGGGCGTTCTCGCTGACCAGGAGCCGGCCCGTGAGATCGATCCCCCGTGCGGCCAGGCCGTCGATCTCCTTGATGAGGACATCGGGGTCCACCAGGACGGCGTTGGCGATCACGCAGGTGACGCCCTCTCGGACAGCGCCGCTGGGCAACAGGTGGAGCGCGAACCGGGTCTGGCCGATGACCACGGTGTGGCCTGCGTTGGCCCCACCCCCGTACCGGACCACGATCTCGCAGTCCTGGGCCAGGACATCCACGACCTTACCCTTGCCCTCGTCGCCCCACTGCAATCCTATGACGCAAGAGTTCATCGGCAAGAGACCTCGAAAAGACCTTGTGCCCCACCCCGTCCATCCGTCGCGGCCCCTACACAGGGTCGCGGACGAGCCCAGACCCCGCTATCCTATCGCCCCTGCCTGTCGGGGTCAACGGGGCTCGCGCGAGGGCCGGGCCCCCGTTCACTCGCGGCAGCCACTTGACAGGCAGGAGGACCGCGTCATACTGCTTCGGGTCTCGCCGCGGGGATGGTGCCGGGTGCCCGGCGTGGGCGGGAGGAATCGTAACCTCTGGAAGGGATGGCTCATGGCACAGGCGGCCTCGTCGAGCGTCAACTCTCAACCCGCGCGGGTGGTTCCCCGCACGATCCTGTGGTCGTTTGTCCTGGTCACGAGCCTGTTCTCCCTGTGGGGGTTTGCCAACGACATCACCAACCCCATGGTCGCGGCGTTCAAGAACATCCTGCTGATCAGCAACTTCGAGAGCTCCCTGGTCCAGTTCGCGTTCTACGGCGGCTACTGTGTGATGGCCATCCCCGCGGCCCTGTTCATCAAGCGGTTCAGCTACAAGAGCGGGATCCTGGTCGGGCTGGCCCTGTATGCCGCGGGGTGTCTCCTGTTCATCCCATCGGGCTGGATGATGGCCTTCTGGGCCTTCCTGATCTCCTACTTCGTGATGACCTGCGGCCTGTCCTTCCTGGAGACCAGCGCGAATCCCTATGTCCTGGCCATGGGCCCGGAAGAGACCGCCACCCGGCGTCTGAACCTCGCCCAGTCCTTCAACCCGATGGGATCCCTCCTGGGCATGCTGACCGCCAGGAACCTGATCCTGGCCAGGCTCGACAAGACCGACGAGGCCGGGCGGCGGGTGCTGCAACAAACCGCACCGGACCAGTATGCCCAGATCAGTCAGCACGACCTCAGCGTCATCGTCGGCCCGTACCTGGCCCTGGGCCTGGTGGTGCTGGTGGTCCTGGTCGTGTTTGCCATCGCCCGATTGCCCCGTTGCGAGGGGGAGGAGGACAAGACGCTCAACTTCGGCCCGACGCTCAGACGCCTGGTGCGCAACAAGAAGTACATCGAGGGCGTCATCGCCCAGGCCTTCTATGTGGGCGCCCAGATCATGTGCTGGACGTTCATCATCCAGTACGCGGAGAACGAGCTGGGCCTGCCCAAGACCCAGGGCCAGATGTACAACATGGTGGCCATGGCCATCTTCGTGAGCAGCCGGTTCGTGTGCACGTTCCTGCTCAAGTACTTCAGCCCCGGCGGCCTGCTCATGTCGCTGGCCATCGGCGGTCTTGTCCTGGTCGGGGGCACGATCTTCATCCAGGGCATGGTCGGCCTGTACTGTCTGGTCGGGGTCTCGGCGTGCATGTCCTTGATGTTCCCCACCATCTACGGGATCGCCCTGAAGGGCGTGGGCGAGGACGCCAAGCTGGGCGCGGCCGGAC
>JAGOQT010000180.1 GCA_018007255.1 Phycisphaerae bacterium
GGCGACCACAATCGCGTCCTTCGTCCAGGAGTCGTACAGGCGGCCGCAGGCGATCAGGTCCCACGCCTCGAGTTCCGCATCGGATCCCAGGTACGTCGCCCGGGTCGTGTTCGGCGGGTCGCACGCGACGATGAGCCTGTTGAGGCCGATGTCCGCGGAGACGATCTCATCCTCGCCGTCGCCGTCGATGTCCCCGGAGGTCAGCGCATCGCCTCGACTGAAGGGAAGCACAAACGTGGCGGTGCCGCTGAACGGCGTGCTGATCAAGTCCAGGTTTCCGGCGGTCACGACGTGAGCCATGTCCGTGTCCGGATCCACACGGACCGCCGACATGCCGTAGCTGGCCAAAACGCCCGTCACGAACCCGTCCCCGGTGTCCGTCGGGAAGTCGTAGCCGCTGACGGGTTCCTCCTTCTGCACATAGGCGGTCCAGTGGTGGGTCGTGGCCTCCTCGGTCATGATCTCCCCTGCCCCGGCCTGGTCCCGCCACACGTCGACGATCTCGTGGGCCTCGCCGACAAAGTTCTCCCAGTCGCTCTCACTGCCGCTGGTCGCCACGCCGTAGGAACGGTCGAAGCCGGAGTTCAGGCTGGACTGCATCGCCTGGGTCAATGCCCCGGCAGAGTTGCCGATGATCCGCCCCACGATGAGTTCCGGGACCCCGTCGGAGGACGCCATGTCGCCGTAGGGCAGGTCGGAGTACCCGACCGAGAAGGACTCCCGGTCTCCGGTCCAAGTCATGTTGGGCGTGTTGACGCTCCATGCCGGCACGATCTCCGTCTCGCCGACGAGCAGGAGGTAGCCGTTCGAGAGGTAATTCCCCCCGGCGCCGTCGCTGCCGGTCATCGGGCGACCCCAACTCCGGATCCACTCCCGGATCCAGACAGGGTCGTCCGAGCCGACGCCGAACGCGTAGCCGAGGATGCCGTTGCGATGAAAGGCCAGCCGGGCCATCTCTGAGAGCACGGGGGCGGCGGTGCCGAACTCGCTGTCACAGCGGTCGGGGTTGGTGACGAGCAGGTAGTCCGAGCCCTCGATCGCCCAATCGATCTCGTCGTCGAGCAGGTGGCCGTCTTCCGTCCGGGTGCACGGGCAGGTGATCGTCCACGTGTCGGTGCCCCCGGTGTCGACCACCTCGACGGGGTCCTCCCCGATCTCGACCTTGGGCACGCCGAGGACGAAGACCTGTATGGGAATGGCGTAGTACTCCAGACGAACGGTGTGGTGGGCCTCAATCTCAACCAAGCTCGACGTCCCGCTGAACAGGTCCAGGGTCACGTCGTGGTGCTGGCCGTGCGAGGAGGGTGTGGTCGAGACACTGTAGCCCTCGAAGGTGTCTTCGATCGGCTGGAGGCCGTCGACGTTGTCGTGCACGACGTCGCAAAGATAGCTGGTCGTGCCCGCGTTGCGGACGTTCAGGCGGATGCGGAAGGCGTTGCCCTCTCGCCAGACCTGGCGGGTGACCTCGACCTCAGGCTCCCCCTGCTCGATTCGGATGTCCTCGGTGATCGTCTGGATGCACTCGTCGTTCGCCACCGCGTCCGCCCGGAGGACATGGGTCCCCAGGGGCGCGTTGTCGGCAGGCCAGGCGATCTCATAGAGATCGTCGGGCTGGGAGGGGACCGTCCCGATCGCGACCCCGTTGACATAGAACCGGACCTCCAGAACGGGCGACTCCACAGACTCCAGGTCCTCGCCGGACAGGCCCGGCAGGAGCTCCACGCCGGAGGCGTCGTGGAGGATCGTGTCCCACTTGTGGGCACGGACGCGGATCGGGATCTCCGTGCCCGCCGGGGCCCTCTCGCCGGGGATGTAGAACCGCTCGTTCGGGAACGGGTACTCGAACTCGGCCACGATCCTCTCGCATTCGTAGGCCGGCTCGAACCGGTCACCCCAGCGGTCCAGCACGGCCTCCGCCGAGGCGATGGCCTCGATGGTCCAGGGCCGGAAGATCTCGGCCCGAGAGATCCCCATCAGCCCAGGTGTGAGCACCGCCTCGAAGGGCGGCGAGTAGTCCGTGTGGAGCCGCGCACCGTCCGCGAAGAACTCCACCTTGTCCACCTCGGCCTCCTCCTCGAGGATCGCCCTCATGCGGTAGCAGGGAAACTCCGTCGGCTCGCGATCGAAGGTCACTCGGGTGATCTTCGGTTTCCTTGTGCCCTTGGCCTCGGTGTGGAAGTAGCCCGGTCTGCTCTCCACCCACTGCCCCGCCCTATTGGCAGACCGGACCTTGAACTGGTACACGGTCCCCGGTGTGAGGCCCTGCAGGTGGAGGGTGTGCTGGGTGGTCTGCTGGGTACTGCCTCGGCTCAGGCCGAAGACCCCCGCGTGGCGGTCGTACAGGGCATTGCTGTCCGAGGGCTTGTTCGTGGTCCAAAGGATCTCGGCCGTGGTGGTGGTCATCGCGCGCCCCACAGGGCCCTCGACGATCCTCAGGGGGGTGACGTCGCACTGGACCGTCCAGTCGAGGCCGTTGTTCGTCTCGTCCTGTTCGAAGACCGCGTCGTCGATGTCGGCGGCCACGCGGAAGACGTGCTCGGCGTCGTGGCACTCGAAGTAGAACTTCGCGAAGATCGCCTTGACCTTGTCGCCGGGACTCAATGGGACCGTGACCACGACCGAATCCACCAGGCGGCCGCCCGTGTAGAGACCTGCACGGTGACCCGCCGCTGCCGTGCCATCGCCCTTGTTCTTGATCTCGCAGCGGATCTGGTTGTCCTGTTCCCAGATGCTGTCCACGACCAGGTCGGGCACCAGGAAACCCACAGGGCCCGTGCGGAAGGTCTGCTCCGCACTGATCACCAGGCCGGATGGGTTCTCCGACTCCACCACGAAGTAGTAGAGCGTGTCCGGTGTCAGGCCCTGCAGGTCCAGTCGATGATCCGCAACCAGGCCTGCATCCGACTCCTCTGCGGTGTACTGGCCCGACGTCGTCCCGTATCGGACCGTGCTGTCGCTCGGCTCGCTCGTCGTCCAGAGGACGGCGGCCCCGGTCTGCGTGATGTCCGCGGCCGTGGGACCCGAGACGATCTCCAGCACCGCGCAGGGAACGACCTCCTGGTGGCTGTTGTTCGACTCGCTCTCCTCCTCGATGCTGTTCGCCGAGTCCGCCTCGACCCGCACAGCGGGCTGGGGGTGCGGGCAGACCCATGCGTACGGGAAGGCCAGGTCCAGTTGTCCGTTCGGGGCGATCGCGGAGGGGACCACGACCGTGTCCGTGAGCACTTGATCCACATACAGAGACGCGGTGTGGCCGGAGGCGGCCTGCGCATGGCCGCTGTTGCGGATGCGGAAGTGCACCTGCCCGTCCTCGATCCAGAGATCGTCGATGACCAGGTCCGGGAGGTCGACCGGCTCAGCCAGTGTGCGGAACGCGTGTTCCTTGCTCTGGACGGTGTGGCCATAGGCGTCCGTGGACTCGACGAGATAGTAGTACGTCGTGTCCGATGAAAGCCCGTCGAGAGGGATCGCATGCGCTGTCACCGGCATCTGGCTCGACCTGCTGAACGTGTAGTTCCCGGAGGTCATGCCATACCGGACGACACTGTCGCTCTCCTCGTTCGTGGTCCAGAGAATCGAGGCGGACGTGTGCGTGAGGTCCGTAGCGGTCGGACCGGAGGTGATCGTGGGCGGGGTCACGTCGCAGATCCAGATCTCGTCTCTGGAGTTGTTCTGCTCGTTGGACTCGGAGATCGTGTCCTCCACGTCGGCCCGGACCACGACCTTGTGAGAGCCGTCGGCGGTGCACTTCCAATAGACCTTGGGGAAGCTCCCGCCCCAGGTGCCGCCGGCCGGGATCACGCTGGGGACCACGACACTGTCCGTGACCGTGTCATCGATGACGAGGCCGGCCGTGTGGCCGCCCTGGGCGGTCGCGGCCCCCGCATTCTTGAGCTTGAAGTGCACCTGCCCGCTCTCCTCCCACTGATCGAGCACGATCAGGTCCGGGCGGGGCGGGGCCTGGGCCTGCAGGAGGGCCGCAGAGAACAGGCAGACTGCGGCCGCGACGATGGGGGTGTGCGGGGTTCTGATGGCGTGCCTCGGATCGGTGCGCATGGTTCTCTTCCTCCCTCTGTGGGGCGGTCCCGCGTGGCGGCCACCCCGAGTCGATGCATCCGATGATCCGCAGGGCCTTGGCTGCACTGGGCCGAGATCCGCCACACGCACCATGAACTGTGTGGCAGTCACGGGCTGTGCCAAAGGCCCAGAGCAGCTACAGGGTACAGGATCGCGAGGGGGGACTGCAAGCCCTAAATTAAGATCCGTGGGCGTGCCGGCGTCGGCCGACAACATGCCGGCGAAGACCGGACCTGGGGCCTGGAGCGGCCCAAGGCACCTGGGACCGGTCAGCAGACGGTCACGACCAGGCCGGTGGTGTTGACCTGATAGTCGAAGAACCGGGCCCGCGGGTTGGGCGGTTCGTGCTCCAGCATCTGCCTGACCTTCGCGGCGTGTTCGGCGGACCTGCAGACCATCAGCAGGAACCCCCCGCCGCCGGCCCCGAGCAGCTTGGCCCCGTGCACGTGGGGGCAGATCCTGGACAGCAGGGCATCCACAGGATCGTTGGTCGAGCCCGGGTCGAGCTGCTTGTTGAGCTCCCACGCCGTGTGTACGTGCTGCCCGAACGCCCGGAGGTCCCTGCGGGACATCGCGTCCGCCACGCAGGGGGCCAGTGCGCGGATCTGACGCAGCGTGGCCATGGTCCCCCGGTCCCGATCGAGGTAGCGGCCCACCACATGGGCCAGGATGCCCTTGGCCAGGCGGGTGATCCCGGTGTAGTACAGGAGCGTCTGCCCGCCATTTGCGCGGGGGTCCAGCACATCCGGGAGCAGATAGGAGATCCGAGGGTCGGGGACCAAACCCGGCTCCGTGTAGGTGATCTTGGATCCGGGCACCACCCCGCCGACCTGGTCCTGCCAACCCCCGCCCGTGGTCAGGGCCTGCTCCAGGCGGAGGACCGCATGGAACAGCTCCCGCGGGGTGAAGGCCTGACCCGTGGCACGGCCGAGGACCGCCAGCAGCGCAGCGCCCATGATGCTGGAGGTGCCCAGACCGCTCCCCTTGGGCACGGCAGCCAGCGTGGTGATCTCGATCCCGCCGCCAAAATGCCCCAGTACCTGCCCCAGCGTGGTCCCGGCCGGCCAGGCGTCCGGGCCGCCCTCCGCACAGGGGCCGAATCCCGAAAGGGCCAGGGCCGCCTTGGCCAGGCCGTATTCGCTGTCCGGGCGCCGGTAGTCCATGAGGTCCTCCACGGAGCGGACCTCGACCCGCGTGCCCAGGTCGATCGACCCGATGCGGATGACGGGTTCGCCAATGACCCGGAGGTAGACCTGGATGGGGGGCTGGCCGTTCAGGTCCACGGCCGTGTTGACCACACACCCGCCGTGCTCAAGGGCGTACGGAGGGGTGTCCGTCCATCCTCCCCCCGTGTCGAACCGGGCCGGTGCGCGACCCCACACGATCTCGTCCGCGCGAAGCCTGTTCCGGGGCCGGCCCGGCCCCCTCGGACCGGCGGCCAGGATCGCCCGGCCCAGGGATTCGAAGGCCACGGACCTGGCCCGATCCGACCAGCCGTCCGATGCAGGGCAGGCAGACCCGTCCAGGCCCAGGGACGTGAGCCAGTCCAGAGTGGGCGCTGCGGGCCTTGCACCCGGGTCCGCCCAGGTCCGCTCCATTGCGGCCCTGGCCCGGCCGTCCATCGAGGACACGGCCGTTCCCAGGGTGTGGATGACCCTGGGGAACACAAGCCGGTCCAGGTCTCCCCCCTGCCAATCCTCCTGCCAGCGACCGGCCTGTGCAACCAGGCTTGGGAGCAGGGTCTTCGCCCCGTCCCCGTGCTCCAGCAACAGGGCCAGATCCGCGGCGGAGAACCCGCTCTCCCTGCGGAAGACCTCGTGGAGACGGCCCGCCAGCGCGCGGGCGTGGAGGGACATCCGCCTTTGGTGAAAGCGGCCCAGGTCGGCCAGCGCCGCGATCTCCGCAAGGCTGTACCGATCGGCCGACCTCCAGGCCCCGGCCTGCCCCTCTGTGGCCTGTCCGGGGTCCAGCATCCACAGCCAGTCCCGATACCGGGTGCAGTCCGTGACCGAAGGAAACAGCCTGGCCTCCCACAGGTCCTGTCTGTCGCGAGCCGCAGGGGTCGGCCAGACCTCGCGTTCCGGGCACCCGACCGCCTGGAGCCACTCGCTCAGCGGCCTTGCGCAGAACATCGAGACCCCGGAGCCTGCGGTGTTGAACGAGTCATGGACGTGGTAGCAGCGGACAAACGAGACGGCCTCGCCGCCCCTGGATCGGCCCGGCACCACATCCACACAACCCCCGGCAGGCACGGACAAGGGCTCGTTGACGTCGATCCCGACCACGAGGTTCTCCCCGGCCAGTTGGAGTCTGGAGCCGACCCGACAGCCTTCGACCCAGGCCTTGGACCCGGCGATCGTCCCTCGGCCCGAGACCTCGGTGTTGATGGCGAGCACGGCGTCCAGCGACGGCGTCCTCCTCTCCTGCTGCCACACGTACTGGCCGCTGCCGATCAGTTGCAGGCTGGTCCCGAAGTGCAGGAACTCGCACTCGGGCAGAACCCGCACATGGAACGGGATGGGAGAGACCGCCTCGAACAGGCGCACGGCCTGGGATGCGTCCCATCGGCTCCGGTTGTTGCGGAGTCCCTCCAGGTAGACCTCCCGCGTCACGTCCGTGCCCATTGCGCAGCAGATCTCCTGGTAGAAGTCCAGGCCGCTGCGAGGTATGGCCTCGGCCAGATCGCCGGTGACGCGGAACCTCCCATCCGGGCCTAATTTTAGACCGAACAGCTCCAGTAATGTCACGGCCACCTCTGCGGTCAGGCCCATGACGCCCATGTCCAGGAGGGTCCGTCCGTGCGGGTCCACGGCCCTGCGGGCAACCTGCTCGTCCGGTGTGGGCTTCTGCAGAAAGAGTCTGACCCTGTCCCCCTGACCCCTGCAGAAGACACCATGCCTGCTGGCCGCCTCCAGATTCGCGAACGAGGCCAGTCCCGTGATCCCCGATTCGGCAAGGCGGACCTGGTCGGAGCGGAACCGGAGCAGGACATCCCCGGAGGTGATCACGATCTGGCCCGTATCCGATTCGGGCGCGGGCAGGGCCAGGTAGGTGGGCAACTGCCTGTCAAAGAGCGTCAGGGGCAGACCGGAATCGCCCTGCCCCGGCATGGGGACAAAGACCTTTCCGCAGGGGCTGTAGGCAGGCAGCCTCTTGGAGTCCCCGCCCGCGTGCAGGATGAGGACGCGAAGGCGTCTCAGGGCAGCCAGCCATGCCTCCGGCCCGCGAGGGCCGGCCCCTGCGTCGCCCAGTTCACGGGAGAGGACCTCTGCCAGACAAAGGATCGTGCTCCCGCCGCTGCCGACCCGCACCCCGCCCGGGTCGGGCAGGACCAGGGCATGGCGAACGCCCTGGAGCAGGCCCAGCCTCTTGCGCAGGGCCAACTGTCCCTCATAGGCCCGGGCCTGGAGGTCGTTGGAGGCGGTGAGGATCAGGTAGTCCCAGTATATCCCTTGCATCGGGGCGTGCCTCCAATCGGGCCTATGCTCCCGGCCATCTTCACCACATCGACCATGGCGGCCACGTCGTGGACCCGCACAACGGACACGCCCGCGGCCGCACACAGGGCCACGACCGCGGCCGTGCCGAAGACCCGGTCCGCAGGCAGGTCGCGGCCCGTGACCTGGCCGATGAACCGCTTTCTGCTGGGGCCCACCAGGACGCGGTAGCCCGTGGACACGAGCCGGTCCAGGCCGCGGAGCAGGTCCAGGTTGTGTTCCTTATCCTTGCCAAAGCCGATCCCCGGGTCAATGAAGATCCGCTCCCCGGGGATCCCTGCGCCCTGGGCCCTGGCCGCCCGCTCCAGGAGAAAGGACAGGACCTCACCCACGACGTCGTGATACACAGGCTTGGCCTGCATGGTGGCGGGCGTGCCCTGCATGTGCATCAGGACCACGGGCACCTGGCAGTCCGCGGCCAGCCCTGCCATGCGATCGTCGGCCAGGGCCGTGATGTCGTTGATCATGCCCGCCCCCGCATCCAGGGCCGCCTTGGCCACCTCCACGTCGCGGGTGTCGATGCTGATCGGGGTCCTCGCGTGCCGGGCCAGGGCCTGGATCACGGGCACGGCACAGGCCGGGCACCGGGCCGGGTCGACTCCGCGCCCACGTCCAGGATCGCCGCACCCCCTGCAGCCATGCGGAGCCCCTGGTCCACGGCCCGATCCGTGTCCAGGAACCGCCCCCCGT
>JAGOQT010000181.1 GCA_018007255.1 Phycisphaerae bacterium
CATGTCCGTGGGCTCCGTGCCCGCGCGGACGCAGACCTGCCAGTGCCCTGCGCGGGTCTGAGACCGCCGGGCGTCGATGGCCAGGACCACGCACTGGCTCCCGAACTGCCTGGCCGACGCCGAGACCAGCGAAGGGTTCTGCACGGCCGCGGTGTTGATCGAGACCTTCTCTGCGCCGCTCCGCAGGAGTTCATCGATCTGCTCGATCCGGGAGATGCCTCCGCCGACCGTGAAGGGGATGAAGACCCGCTCCGCGACCCGCCGGACCAGATCGACGAGGGTCTTGCGGGAGCGAAGCGTGGCGGTGATGTCCAGGAACACGAGCTCATCCGCACCCATGTCGCTGTATCGGGCGCCCAGCTCCACCGGATCGCCCGCGTCCCGCAGGTCGAGGAATCGGACGCCCTTGACCACACGGTGGTCCTGGACGTCCAGACACGGGATGACTCGTTTGGCCAACATGGCTAGCCCTGGGTACAGATCGAGGCGAAGTTGCGCAGCACCGCAAGTCCCTGAGGACCGCTCTTCTCCGGATGGAACTGGGTGCCCAGGACTCGACCCTTCTGAACGGCCGCAGGCAGAGGGAACCCGTAGTCCGTGTAGGCGACCTGCGCACACGGGTCTTCGATCTGTGCGTAGAAGGAATGGGCGAAGTAGAAGTGCTTGGTCTGGCCCAGGCCCGCAAACAGCCCCAGCCCCGCAGAGAGGTCCACCTGGTTCCATCCCATGTGCGGCACCACCCGGCCTGCCGGGATGGGCACGACCCGGCCTCGGATCAGGCCCAGGCCGCGGTGCTCACCGTACTCCAGGCTCTGGTCAAAGAGCATCTGATAGCCCACGCAGATCCCCAGGATCGGCGTTCCGGCCAGGGCCGCTGCCCTGACCGGGACCCCGGCCTCGCCCAGCGCGTGGACCGCGTACCCGAAGGCCGCGACCCCGGGCAAGACCAGGCCTGAGGCCCGTTCCATATCCACAGGCCGGCGGCTCAAGGACACCTCGCACCCGATGTGCTTGAAGGCCTTGCACACGCTCTCCACGTTGCCCACCTTGTAGTCGATCACCACGATCACAGGACCAAGATTGAATCCGAGTCGCCCGGATCCGTCAAATCAGAATCCCTGATGAAGGAGTTAAGCCGAATTGAACGGGAGTTCGTCCAAATGCCTTAGACAAGCCGCGCGCCCCTGCTACAATCTGAATGAGAGTTGAGGTCAGATCGGTCTTGGCCCCGGCGCGATCCCGCGTCGTGCGGCCCTGCTCTTGGAAAGGACGTCCCATGTGTGGGATTGTGGCGTATTTCGGCAAGAAGGCCGCCCAGCCTGTCCTGGTGGAGGGACTTAAGCGACTGGAGTACCGGGGCTATGACTCGGCCGGCATCGCCCTGATGGGGGACCCGGGCTTCAAGGTCACCAAGACCGAGGGCCGGATCGCGGCCCTGGAGGCCCTGTTGGACGGCCCGGACCGGTCCCAGACCCTGGGCATTGCGCACACCCGCTGGGCCACGCATGGTGCGCCCAACACCGTCAACGCCCACCCGCACCTGGACTGGACCGGGCGGATCGCCCTGGCCCACAACGGCATCATCGAGAACTACTGCGCGCTCAAGAAGTGGCTCCAGGGAGAGGCCGTGGAGTTCGTGTCCGAGACCGACACGGAGGTCATTGCCAACCTGATCGGGTACCTGTACACCAGGGCCTGTTCCCAGGATCGGCCCGCGCACGGCCAGAACGCATTCGAGTGGGCGGTCCAGCAGGCCCTGCACCGCCTGCACGGGACCTACGGCCTGGCCATCCTGTGCAGCGACTTCCCGGGCATGCTGATCGGTGCGCGCAGGGGCAGCCCCCTGATCCTGGGCGTGGGCCACGGCGAGTACATCCTGGCCTCGGATGCGGCTGCGATCGTGGAGCACACCCCCCAGGCGATCTATCTGTCCGACAACGAGATGGTCACGATCGATGCGGAGGGCTTCCACACCAAGACCCTGGACAATGTCACGATCTCCAAGGACGTGCAGCCCATCGAGTTCTCCCTGGAACAGATCGAGCTGGGCGGCTTCGCCCACCACATGCTCAAGGAGATCTTCGAGCAGCCCCAGTCCCTCACGACCTGCCTCCAAGGCCGGCTCGATTCGCAGGAGCACAAGATCGTGTTGGGCGGTCTGTCGGCCCACCTGCGAGACCTGACCCGCACCCGGCGTGTGGTGTTCACGGCCTGCGGCACCGCGTTCCATGCAGGCCTGGTGGGGGAGTACCTGTTCGAACAGCTCGCCAGGATCCCGGCGGAGACCGAGTACGCCAGTGAGTTCCGCTATCGCACCCCCATCCTCGAGGACGGCACCACGGTCATTGCGCTGAGCCAATCGGGGGAGACCTTGGACACCATGGCGGCCATCGAGGAGGCCAAGGAGCGGGGCGCGACCGTGCTCGGGATCGTCAACGTGGTGGGCTCGTCGATTGCCCGGGCCACGGACGCGGGCGTCTACCTGCACGTGGGCCCCGAGATCGGCGTGGCCAGCACCAAGGCCTTCACGGGCCAGGTCGCGGTCCTGACCATGCTCGCGATCGAGCTGGGGCGACGCAGGCACATCAGCACCGCGGAGGCGGATCGCTGGATCGACGAGCTGGCCAAGGTCCCCGCCAAGGTCCGTTGCATCCTGGACCAGTCCGAGCCCATCCGGCGGATCGCGGAGGCCAATTCGGACCGCAACAACTGGCTCTTTCTGGGGCGGGGCTTCAACTACCCGGTGGCCCTGGAAGGGGCGCTCAAGCTCAAGGAGATCAGCTACATCCATGCGGAGGGCCTGCCCGCCGCGGAGATGAAGCACGGCCCGATCGCCCTGATCAGCGAGGGCATGCCCGCGGTGTTCATTGCCACCCAGGGTCCCCAGTACGAGAAGATCATGGGCAACATCAGCGAGGTCCGCTCCCGGGGCGGCACGACCATCGTGGTGGCCACAGAGGGGGACGAACGGATCCGGCCCTATGCCGACTACCTGATCCCGATCCCGGACGCCCCGGAGATGCTCCAGCCCATGTTGACCGTGGTGCCGCTCCAACTGCTGGCCTACCACGCGGCGGTGCTGCGGGGCTACGATGTGGACAAGCCCCGCAACCTGGCCAAGAGCGTGACCGTGGAGTGAGAAATGCGGGCTACGCCCGTGCGACCCGGCGCCTCGCTGTCGCGATCTTCAGGACCTCGAACCAGCCAATGCTCGCCACGCCCGCTCCGAGGCAGAGCATCAGATCCCCTGCGTGCAGGCGGGAGAAGTGGAACAGCTCTCGCAGGAAGGGCACGAAGAGGACCATGGAGATGAACACAACCGCACCGCCGGCAACCCACCATAGCGCGGCGTTGGGTTCCTTGAACATGGTGAGGATGGTCCTGGACCAGGACCGGTTGGTCAGGATCAGGCACAGATTCGAGACCACCAGCGTGACAAAGGTCAGGGCCCGGCAGTCCGCCTCCGCATGGCCCGCCCATCGGGACACCACGAACACGGCCAGGACCACGGCCAGCACGCCGAATCCCTGGATCAGGCTCAGGCCCAGAGATCGCATCGTAAACAGCCCTTCTTGGGGATCGCGTGGGGGACGATCCATGACGTCGGGCTCCTCACGCTCTGCCTCAAAGATCACGGAACAGGCCGGATCGATGATGAGCTCCAGAAACACGACATGGACCGCCATGAGGATTACGGGCCAGTCGCCCATGATGACGGGGATCACCGAAAGACCCAGGATCGGCACGTGGACGGCGAAGACGTAGGAGACCGCCTTCTTGATGTTGTCGAAGATGCGGCGGCCCAGCTTGACGGCCGCCACAATGGAGGAGAAGTCGTCGTCCAGCAGGACCAAGGCCGCGGCCTCGCGGGCCACGTCCGTGCCTCGTCCGCCCATGGCCACGCCGATGTGGGCGGCCTTGAGGGCCGGCGCGTCGTTGACCCCGTCGCCGGTCATGGCCACGATCTCGTGACGGGCCTTCAGGGCCTGGACGATCCGCAGCTTCTGCTCAGGCACCACGCGGGCAAAGAGGTTGACCCGGTCGATCCGCTCCTGGAGCTGCTCGTCGCCCATCTGATCCAACTCCGGACCGGTGATCACCTCTTGGGGGGACTTGAGCCCGATCTGCCGGGCGATGTGCACGGCCGTGCCCGGGTAGTCCCCGGTGATCATCACCACACGGATCCCGGCGCCGTAGCACTCCTTCACGGTCGCCGGCACGGTCGGACGGATGGGGTCGGCCATGCCGACCAGGCCCACGAAGTCGAAGTGGACGTCGTGCTGGGTCTGAGGCAGCCCGGCGGGCCCCAGCAGACCCTTGGCCACGCCCAGGACCCGCAGGCCGTCGTTGGCCATGGCCGTGGCCTGGTCCAGGACAAGCCGGGTCTGTGCCTCGTCCAGGTGGCACAGGTCCGCGATGGCCTCGGGCGCACCCTTGCAGGCCACGACCCGTCGGCCCCTGGCGGTGGACCGCCACACGTGCGACAGGGCCAACTGCTGCGGGGAGAGCGGATACTCGTGCTCCAGGGTCCAGTTCTCATGCAGGTGCTCGGTCTTGGCCAGATACGTATCGCCCACCTGCCGGAGGGCCTTCTCCATGGGATCGAACGGCTCCCGCTTGCTGGCCAGGATGCCGAACTCAAGCAGCTCGTGGAACCTCTCGGGCAGAGACCTGCGGCTCCTGTCGGTGACATCGAAGACCGCACCGCCTGCGTACAGCCGCTGCACGGACATCTGATTCAGGGTGAGGGTGCCCGTCTTGTCCACACACAACACGGTCGCTGCGCCCAGGGTCTCGATCGCGGGCATGCGCCGGGTCAGGACCTGCTTCTTGGAGATCCGCCATGCGCCCAGGGCCAGGAAGACCGTCAGGACCACGGGCAGCTCCTCGGGCAGTGTGGCCATGGCCATGGTCAGGCCCACCAGCAGCCCCTCCTTCCAGGTCTGACCTGTGTCGCCCCGTGTCAGGGCATAGATCACCACAACCACCGCGCACACGGCCAGACCAAAGGCAGCGAGGTTCCGCACGAGGCGTGCGGTCTCCCGCTGCAGGGGGGTCTGTTCCTGCTCGAGGCCCTGCAGGGACCTGCCGATCTTGCCGAGCTCGGTGCCGAGCCCGGTGGCCAGGACCTCGGCCACGCCCTGGCCGGAACTGATCAGAGTGCCGGAGTACACGAACGGCAGATCGTCTCCGCCGGGTCGAGGCATGGCCAGGGCCTCGCCCGAGGCGGACTTGCGCACGGGGACAGACTCCCCGGTCAGAAGAGACTCGTTGGCGGAGAGGCTCAGGGCGTGACGGAGCACGGCATCCGCAGGCACGCGGTCGCCCTCGGCCAGGATCAGGATGTCTCCCCTGGCGACCTCGCGGCCGGCAATGCGTTTGCGCCGGCCGTCCCGGATGACCAGGGCGCGAGGACTGGACAGGTCCCGTAGGGCCTCGACGGCCCTCTCGGTCCTGCGCTCCTGGACCACGGTGATCCCCATGACCACGAACACGAAGCCCAGGAGCATCAGGGCGTCGCCGATGTACTCCCGGCCCATGAGCAGGTAGACCGTGCCGCACCCCACCAGGAGCAGAAACATCGGCTCCCGGATGACCTCCAGGGCAATCCGCAGAATCCCCCTTTTCTGGCCGCCGGGGAGCTCGTTGTAGCCTTCCTCCCCCAGCCGCCGTGCGGCCTCCTCTTCGGTCAGGCCGATGAGGCTCTGGAGGTCGAACTCGTGACCCATCATGTCACTCCACGGTGAACGACGTCTAGGCGATCCCCAGCACGTCCCGCATCGAGTACAGGCCTGGCCTCTGAGTCGCCACCCATCGCGCGGCCCGGAGTGCGCCTCGGACAAGGGTGTCTCGGCTGTGGGCACGGTGGTGGACCGTGACGGTCTCCCCCAGGGTCCCGAAGAGCACGGTGTGCCCGCCCGTGATGTCCCCGGCCCGGATCGCGTGCATGCCGATGGTCCCCGCCTCGCGCAGGGCGTCCCTGCCCTCCCTTCCATGGACCAGGCACTCGGGGAATGCACGACCCGTCTGCTTGCAGATCTGTTCGGCCAGGGTCAGGGCCGAGCCGCTGGGGGCGTCCTTCTTGAGCCTGTGGTGCTCCTCCACGATCTCGACGTCGTAGTCCGGTCCCAGCATGGCCGCCATCTTGCCCACGAGGGCGAACAGCACGTTCATGCCCACGCTCATGTTCGTGGCTGCCACGATCGGGATCCTGGCTGAGGCGGCCTCCACGGCCTGCCTCTGGGCCTGGCTCAATCCCGTAGTGCCCAGGACCAGGGCCACCCTGTGACTGGAGCAGAAGTCCAGGGTCCTGTCTGCGGCCTGTGGAGCGGAGAAGTCGACCGCCACATCTGCATCGCAGAGTCTGTCCTGGAGCGGGATCCCCAGGGGGCCGACCCCGGCCGCAGCACCCGCGTCCTTGCCCAGGTCTGGGTGGCCCTGCACCTCCACGGCAGCCACGACCTGGAGGTTCGCACCCTCCTCTGCTGCCAGGGCGATGATTCGCCTGCCCATTCGGCCACCTGCGCCAACAACAGCAAGTCTAGTCTTCATGCGTCGAACACTCCAGAAGGCCTCGGGTAGGGCACGAATATACACACCTCTATGCACAGCCACAAGGTCAAATGCTTGATCCGGGCCATGGGCTGCACAGATCCAAGTGACATGCGGCGTATGGATAATATAGAGAACAAGGCTCATCGGTCTTGATATTGCCGAATTTAGACTTGACATGGTATGTGCCAGATCTACAATGTTATTGGTTTTTCCGGACTTAAACGAGGAGGTGGTCAGTTCATGGAGCTGGTGCAGGCCGGCTGCAGCTCATGATTCCATAAAGCAATCTTATGCTGTTTATGCCAATCGTCATGTGTGGATCCCCTTGTAGAACTGTGCTTTGAAAGGAGAAAAGATGGAGATTCGAGCGAAGGCCGCTGTCTTGTGTCTGTGTGTGGCAGTCCTTGCCGCGCCGGGACTTGGGGCGATCCTCTACGTGGACGCCGCTGCGCCGGGGGCCAACGACGGGACCAGTTGGGCCAATGCCTTCAGGGACCTCCAGGGCGCATTGGCGCAGGCGGGTGCAGGGGATGAGATCCGGGTGGCCCAGGGCGTGTACAGGCCGGACAGGGGGGCCGGCGACCGGAAGGCCACGTTCCAGTTGAAGAGTGGAGTCAAGGTCTACGGCGGCTATGCCGGGTACGGCCAAGCCGATCCGCAGGCCCGGGACCCGAAGACGCAACCCTCGATCCTCAGCGGGGACCTCCTGGGCAACGATGTACCCCTGGACGCCAGCTCCGCTGCGGTGATCAGGGACATGGTGGCAGCAGAGGGACGTCAGGACAACTCCTACGCCGTGGTGACCGGCAGCGGTGCGGATGCCAATGCCCTTCTGAGTGGATTCACGGTCACCGGGGGGGTGGCCAATGCCCCGCAATGGCCTGTGCTGTATAGTGGTCGAGGGGCGGGCCTGTATCTCCTGTCCGGGGCGCCGGCGATCGAGGACTGCACGTTCCGAGACAACCTCTCCGCTGAGGGGGGGGCGGGGGTGGCATGCCACCAGGCGAGTCCGAGCTTCGTGAGGTGCACCTTCACCCGCAATTTCAGCCTGCGAAACGGGGGGGCCATGTCGAACTGGGGCAGGCCGACGAATCCGTTCGGCGTTGCCTTGGACCAGCCCATTGCGGTCAGCCAATGCCTCTTCACGGAGAACCGGTCTGACGACAACAGAGAGGAGGAGCTGGGCAGCTTCGTGAATGGCTATGGCGGGGCCATCTACAGTTACGACTGCGACCTAGCCGTCACGGGGTCCTCGTTCCAGGCCAACGGCGGGTGTTTCGTGGGCGGGGCCATCTGCAACGACGCCTCCGCGAAGGCCCAGATTGCGGACAGCAACTTCGTGGCCAATGTCGCAAGGGATCGGGGGGGTGCCATCTACAACTTCAGAGGGTCCGTGTTGGGCTTGACGCGGTGCCTGTTCCTCCAGAACCTCGCCCCGGATGAGGGCGCGGCGGTGCAGAGCACGGAGGCCCAGGTGACTGCGGTGCAATGCCGGTTCCACGGCAACAGCGCGAACCGGGGCGGGGCTGTCTCCAGCACAGAGTCGGAGGTCACCCTCCTGAACAGCGTGTTCACGGGCAACACCGCCTGGGACCTGGGAGGGGCCTTGGCGATCGATTCGTCCGAGGCAGAGGTCATTCACTGCACCTTCACTGGAAACACGGCCCCTGAGGGGGCGGCCATCGGTTTGGACTCGTCCAATCCCC
>JAGOQT010000182.1 GCA_018007255.1 Phycisphaerae bacterium
CTGATACACCGCGCCAGGATGAGGCTCCGCGAGGTCCTGGCGGACCGATGGAATGAGGAGAACTGCGACCATGAGACCCGAGGATCTACTGGACAAGGCGATTGAGGCGGTCAAGGACGGCGGCGGCCCAGGTCAAGCCCCGGCCCACGTCGTGGAGCAGACACTGGCCAGACTGAGGGACCTGTGCACAGGGGCGACCTCGTCCGGGGCGCGGCCCTGGCGGCTCGGCCCCTCCAGATGGGTTCGTGTGGCCGCTGCGGCCGTGGTGTTTGTGGCGGCGGGCATAGGGATCGGCCGCCTCACCGGTCCGCGGGCCCTGACCGAGGAGCAGGTCCGCGACCTGGAGGACCGCATGACTGCGCGGATCGAGGCCCGGGTCGCAGGCCCGTGGGCCCAGGCCCAACAGGTCGGCCTGGCTGCCCTTGTGCAGGACCTGGACCAGAGGTTGGAGGCCAAGGTCAACCAGGCCGCGCTCCAGGTCCTGGCCGCGTCCCATGCGGCCACCACCCGGACCCTGGCCTCCGTGGTGGAGGACCTGCGTGCCAGCCAGGCGAGGGAACGCCTATGGACGGCCGCGTCCCTGGGGCGGATCGAGTCTGACCGGCTCCAGAGGGAGGCCGCCCTGAGCGGGGACGTGGCCGTGCTGGCGAGCCTCACCCACACCCAGGCCCGGAGCACCCGGGATCTGGTCAGTCTGTTTGCAGACGAGCGCCTGGATGTCAGGAATCCAGCGCAAACCGATCTACCCGTAGAGACCAAGGAGTAGTCGTATGAGAGCCATGATGTCTGTGTCGTTGCTGGTCGTCGTGCTGGGCTTCGCCTGTCCGGCCTCGTGCACGGGGTCATACGGAGGTGTCGTGGTTCCGACCGTGGCCCCTACCCCGGAACCCATTGCAGTACAGGCCCCCCCCACTGAGGAACAGATGGCCCGCCTGCAGGAGCAGATGGCGGAGCTCCAGACCAGGGCCGCCCAGGTCGCAGAGAAGAGGGCCGTGGCCTCCAGCTCCACCGGGTTCGGAGGTGGGTATGGAGGCAATATATTCGGTGTCTCCTACAAGGAGGTGGACAGGGCCTGGATCGTCCCGTCGGGAGAGATGAAGCCCGATGACATGGCCTCCATCCAGGAGGACATGGCCGTGATGTCCCGGATCCTGGACAAGGCCCTGGACCAGGCCGATGTGGGGCGTGCAGAGACCGGGGTGTTCATCGGGTATGAATTGATGATGGGAGGATATGGAGGAGCCCCGTCCATGCCCACGGGCCGGTCCATGTTCCTGGCCGGGTATGGGGCCCTGTTCCGCATCGACGTGGACTTCCCCCTGGCAGGGCCGGTGGAGCAGCCCAAGCAGGAGCCTGCTGTGGACAAAGACCCGACCTGGTCCCAGGCCAGACGCGAGATCTACGAGCCGGATTCCGAGGACTCAAAGAGGGACGACAAGGATCAGTACAGGCCCGAGAAGGTCGATGCACTCAAGAAGGCCCTGATCGAGTCGCTCAGACATGCCTCCAATATCCGGGCCCTCCAGGCCACGGACAAGGTGGTGATCTTGGTCTCCGGTCGAACGAAGGGATCATCGGGTCCGGTGTTCAACTACCTGGAGTCCGGCAACACGAAGAGGAAGCTGGTTCTGACCACCGGCACCGCCACGCACGGACACGCGACCACGGGCGGCTCTCCTGCCACCACACTCGTCATGCAGGCCAGGAAGTCGGACATCGACGCCCTGGCCGCAGGGACCTTGACCCTCGAGCAGCTCCAGCAGAAGGTCCTGATGACCTCGTACTGAATCTCTCATCTCATGGATGGCGAAAGGCCCGTGTGTCCTCCGCGCGGGCCCTTCGCCTGTCCGTCCACAAGGCCTTACGGTCCGGTCTGCCCATCTTCCCAAGAGGTGCAGGCCCACATAGTCCTTGCAAGCTGCCCCTCGCGGGGTATCTTGTGTCCATGGCACTCCGGGGTGAATGGGAGTGGTCGCTTGGGGAAAGGAGTCGCAATGGACATGAGTAAGAGGTTTGGGGCTGAGCTGATCGGCACGTTCTGGCTCGTCCTGGGGGGCTGTGGCAGCGCGGTCTTGGCGGCCGCCTTCCCCGGCCTGGGGATCGGTTTCGTGGGGGTCTCTCTGGCCTTTGGCCTGACGGTCCTGACCATGGCCTATGCCATCGGGCACATCTCGGGCTGCCACCTCAATCCGGCGGTCTCGATCGGTCTGTGGGCAGGAGGGCGGTTCAAGACCCACGACCTGGTCCCCTACATCCTCGCCCAGGTCTTGGGCGCGCTGGCGGCTGGGGGTGTCCTGTACCTGATCGCCAGCGGCAAGGACGGCTTCTCGGTCGGCGGTTTCGCGTCCAACGGCTATGGAGAGGGCTCCCCTGGGAAGTACTCGCTCAGTGCCGCCCTGATCTGCGAGATCGTGATGACCTGCATGTTCCTCCTGATCATCCTGGGCTCCACGGACAAGAGAGCCCCTCAGGGCTTCGCCCCGATCGCGATCGGCCTAGGCCTGACCTTGATCCACCTCATCAGCATCCCCGTCACCAACACCTCCGTGAATCCGGCTCGCAGCACCGGCGTGGCTGTCGTGGCAGGGGGATTGGCGATACGCCAGTTGTGGCTCTTCTGGCTGGCCCCCATCGTGGGTGCGATCCTGGCCGGGGCCGTCTATCGCTGGCTGGGCAGCGAGCGGAAGTAGGGCAACGATCCCCGTATGGACGTCAAGCGCCTAGTGACCTCGTCCTTCGGATTGGGATGGCTGCCCCTGGCCCCTGGGTCTTGGGGGTCCCTGGGCCCGACTGCCGTGTTCGCCATCATGGGAGTCCTTTCAGTTGAACCCTGGGCCATCCTGGCCGCGATGGGGGCCCTGCTGGCCCTGGGCAGCCTTGGGAGCGTGGTGCTCTCGCCTCACACCATGGCAGTAACCGGCGAAGAGGACCCGGACGAGGTGGTCCTGGATGAGGTTGCAGGCCAGTCCATCTGCTTCCTGACCCTGCCCCTGTGGTCGACCGTGGTCTCCACGCCCAAGGGCGTGCTGGCCGTGGCTGCGGCCGGGTACTTCCTGTTCCGTCTGTTCGACACGCTCAAGCCCTGGCCCTGCAAGAGGCTGGAGAGGCTTCCTGCAGGCTGGGGCATCCTGGCGGACGACCTCGTGGCCGGCCTGTACGCGGCTGTCGTGCTGGTGGCCGGCATTCGTTGGGCCGCGCCCGCATAGAGAGGGTACGCGTCCGGGATGATGACCTGCCAGAACACTCTACGGCCATTGAGGGAGGCGGACCCGCAGTGACGGAGTGGGCGGTCATCCTCGTCCTGGGGGTCATTGAGGGGATCACGGAGTTCCTTCCGGTCTCGTCCACAGGGCACCTTCTGCTCGCGCAGTACCTCGCTGAGCGGCAGGGTTGGGTGGTCCAGCAGTCGGACCTGTTCAACACGGTGATCCAGTGCGGGGCCGTGCTGGCGGTTGGAGCGTTGTTCACCCAGCGGGTCAGGCAGTTGGTCGTGGACTGGAGGGGGCCGGCCTCGCGCCGTTACCTCTCCAGGCTGGCCGTGGCCTTTGTCCTCACCTCAGCAGGGGCCGTCCTCCTGAAGGGGGTGGGCCTCACGCTCCCCGAGACCGCAGGGCCTGTGGCGTGGGCCACCCTGATCGGCGGGGTGGTGATCTTCGGCGTGGAGCGCGCAGTCCGGAAAAAGCCAGGCCAGGCGGAGATCTCGTGGACAGCGGCCGTGGTCGTGGGGCTGTTCCAGTTGGTGGCTGCGGCGTTCCCAGGGACCTCCAGGTCCGGGGCCACGATCTTGGCCGCCATGGCGGTCGGGGTCTCGCGTCCCGCGGCCACGGAGTTCTCCTTCCTCCTGGGGATCCCCACCCTGCTCTGCGCAGGGGCCTTTCAGATCGTGGGCGCGTGGTACGATGCGCACCGCCAGGCGGTCCCCATGGGCGAGGATTGGGTGCGTCTGATCGTGGCCTCGATCGTGGCCGCCGTCACTGCCTTCCTGGTGGTCCGGTGGCTGCTGCGATTCGTCCAGACCCATACCTTCCTGGTCTTTGGGTGGTACCGGATCGCCCTGGGACTGGCCATCCTGGGGTTGCAGGATTAGCAGGTCGAGGCCTGCAAGTAGGGGCTGGATGCTTCACCGCGGGTGTGGTATAGTAAGGGCATACCTTGCCAACGGAACGAGTTTGGAGGGTTGCAGAATGGACGCCAAGAGCATCACATCGCTGTGCGATGATTTCTATGTGGACATGTTTGTCAGCACCCAGTTGGAGCTGCCCACCCACCGGGATACGGTCCTGACCTTCTTCGAGCGGCTCCAGAAGCAGTATCCTTCCATGGCCTGCTTCTACCGCGGAGAGGGCAACCAGTACTGCCTTGAGGAGGATCGTTCCCTCGGCCAGTACCGTTGGGTCAACCTGGAGACCAACCGGGTGGGCTCCGGGTGGGTCAACCCGGATCAGCTCGAGGAGGTCTACGACCAGGACCGCCTGGTCCTGGACCTTGCGCCCTACATGCTGGGCCTCAGCGACCTGGACCTGGAGTCCATGGACGTGTCCTTCGCCATGGACTTCCTCTACACGGGCAACCACGACGAGGTGATCGCAGAGGCCTTGTTCGGCTCCACCGCCTTCGGGGCGCTGCTGGACTGGCCGGGGGCCAAGGCCGCCGGGTTTTCTCCCGCTGTGGTGGTGGCCTTGTCCGACGACTCGCGGACCCAGGCCAGGGTCAGCGTGGAGTCCAAGACGAGCGTCCTGGACAATCCGGGTCCCAAGCAGCCGTCCGACGAGGCGATCACGCTTTCGCTCACGGTCCGGCAGTTCCCGCCGGTTGGGGCGAAGATGGACCCTCTTCGGTGCTTCGCGCGTCAGTGCCAGTTGGCCGAGGAGCTGATGGCCGAGCGGATCGTGCCCTACTTCGCGCATCCCTTGATCGGCGCGATCGGCCAGCGGCGATCGAACTAGGCCGCTGCAGGGTCTGCGGGGGGCCGTGCTCAGGCAAGGGAAGGTTGGTACGGTATGGACATCGTGGGACCGTTCAGCAGACACAGGACGAACAGTGCGGTTCTCTACATCGTGGTGTTGGTCGGATTCGGTCTGTGGTGTCTGGTGGACGGGTACTTCAAGGCGTCGTTCATCGATGCACACACGGGTCCGGACGGCAGACCGGACAGCACCCTGTTGTTCAACCGGTACGCCCCCTGGTTCCTGTTCCTGGGGGCCGCCGGCCTGGGGGCGTGGCTGGTCTCCATCCGGAAACGCAGGGTGGTGGCCACGGACACGGAGCTCGTCGTCCGCGACACCCTGAGGATCCCCTACGACTCCATCCAGCAGATCGACAAGACCCTCTTCGAGAAGAAGGGCTTCTTCGTGGTCACCTACAAGGCAGCGGAGGCCGGCGAGAAGACCGTGCGACTCGACGACCGCAACTACGAGAACCTGCGTCCCATCCTGGACCGTCTGATCCAGGCGATCACCTAGGCGGCCGCCTGCTGGGCATGGAGAGCGAAACGCGTGAGTCGTATAGGCCAACCCCATGCTGAGGAGTCCGAGCCGTCGCTTCCCTGCCTGACGGAAGACCTGCCCGGCATCGGCGGGGTGATCAAGGCCCGGCAGGAGGACTTCGTGGTCGAGGAGCTCCCGCTCTACCCCGCGTCCGGAGAGGGGACCCACGTGTACGCCTACATCGAGAAACGCGGGATCTCGACGGCCGACGCGATCGCCCGCCTGGCCAGGGCCCTGGGCCGGCGGCGGAATGAGATCGGGTTCGCCGGCCTCAAGGACGCCAAGGCCGTCACCCGCCAGTGGATCTCCGCCGAGCACATCGAGACCGAGGCCCTGCTTCGCGTGGACATCCCCCACGTCAAGGTCCTGGAGGTGACCCGCCACACCAACAAGATCCGGCTCGGACATCTCGAGGGCAATCGGTTCAGGCTCCGCATCCGCGACTTCGACGGGCCGTCCAAGCAGGCCCTCCAGCGGGTCGAACAGGTCCTCTCCGTACTGGTGAGCAGGGGGGTGCCCAACTTCTTCGGACCCCAGCGGTTCGGCAGTCGACGAGACGGCCACCTGCTGGGCCGGGCGATCGTGACCGAACAGAGGGAGGAGTTCCTCGCGGCGTTCCTGGGCCGGCCGGCAGGCCACGAGAACCCGCAGATCCTGTCCGCCAGGCAGTGGTATGAGAAGGGCGACTACGAGCGGGCGTATTTGGCCTGGCCTCGGAACTACATTGAGCAGCGCAGGGCCCTCAAGGCGCTCATGACCACGGGCGGGCGCAAGCGGGCCTTTCAGGCCGTGGACCTGAACAGCAAGCGGCTCTTCGTGTCTGCTTACCAGTCGTCGATCTTCAACGCCGTGCTGGCGGCCCGCATGCCCCTGATCGATCGGCTCCTGTTGGGCGACATGGCCTACCTGCACGCCAAGGGCGCGTGTTTCCGGGTGGAAGACCCCCAGGTCGAGCAACCCCGCTGCGACGCCTGGGAGATCAGCCCCACGGGCCCCATCTTCGGACGCCGCATGACCGAGCTGACCGGCCCCGCGGGCGAGATTGAGCAGCCCTTCCTGGAGGAGACCCGGCCTGGGGCGGGCGGATTCAAGCGCCTGGACAAGAACCTGGGCAAGGGCGAGCGACGGCCCCTGCGGTTCAGGCCCAGGAACGTCTCGACCTCCACGGGCGAGGATGACCTGGGGCCGTACATCGAGCTCCGGTTCGAGCTGCCCCCCGGCTGCTATGCCACGGTCCTCGTGCGGGAGATCACCAAGGGCACGGTCCAGTGAGCCGCTGCCGGGGGATGCCCTGCCATCCGGGTCCGAAAGAATTGACTTCACAGTTCCGTTTGGGATGGGTACCCTGCACTCCCTGGTGTTGCGATGCGGAGAACGATGGAATCAAGGATCGGGTAGGGCGGGTCCATGCTCAGACAGTTGCGGATTGTGGAAGGCAAGTTGGTCGAGGCCAACAACGGCGACGCGGCCGTCTACGTGTACGTCGCGCCGGACGAGGCCGAGCGGAGGTATCTGATCGACCAGCTCAGGATCGACGAGCACACCCTGCACTCCTCCCTGGACCCGGACGAGCTGAGCCGTCTGGAGTTCGAGCCCGAGCACATCGCCCTGATCTTCAAGCGGCCCAAGAACTACTGTGCAAAGGACGCCTTCCTGTTCAAGGTGGCCTCGACAGGCGTGTTCGTGTTCAAGGACAAGGTCGTGATCGTGGTGGCCGAGGACGCGCCCCTGTTCGAGGGCAAGCCGTTTGTGAAGGTCCGGTCCATCCACGATGTGCTCCTGCGTCTGATCCACAGGGCGATCTCCCACTTCCTCGAGCACATCCGTGCGATCAACGCCATCTCCAACGAGTTGGAGCAGCAGATCAACACCGCGATGGAGAACCGGTACCTGCTGAGCCTCTTCACCCTGGAGAAGAGCCTGGTCTACTATCTCAATGCCATCCACACCAACGGGGTGCTCATCGAGAAGCTCAAGAACAATGCGGCCAAGATCGGCTTCACCCAGGAGAACTTGGAGCTCCTGGACGACGTCCTGATCGAGAACAACCAGTGCCGCGGACAGGCCGAGATCTACTCCCAGGTCCTCTCCAGCATGATGGACGCCAGGGCCTCGATCATCAGCAACAACCTCAACATCCGGATCAAGGCCCTGACCGTCCTGACTATTGCGATCATGCTGCCGACCCTGGTGGTCAGCATCTTCTCCATGAATGTCCGGATCCCCCTCACGCACGACGCCCCTCAGAGCTTCTGGCTGATCGTGGTCCTGGCCACGCTGTCCGCCATCCTGGTCGGGCTGTTGTGGTGGAAGAAACGGTGGTAGACGTCCATGCGGGCCGTTGTCCAAAGGGTCTTGGAGGCAGAGGTTCGGGTCCGCGGCCAGGTCGTGGGCAGGATCCCCAAGGGCCTGCTCGTGTATCTGGGCGTGGCCCAAGGGGACTCCGCTGAGGACGCCCGGACGATCGCGGACAAGGTCGTGGGCCTGCGGTGCTTCGAGGACGAGGCCGGCAAGATGAACCGCTCCGTGCAGGAGGTGGGCGGGCAGGTCCTCCTGGTCAGCCAGTTCACCTTGTGCGGCGACTGCCGCAAGGGCAGGAGGCCCGGGTTCGACCTGGCCGCTGAACCGGGCCCGGCCCAATCCCTATACG
>JAGOQT010000183.1 GCA_018007255.1 Phycisphaerae bacterium
ACGACGGTGCCTTCCCGACGCATCAGTGCGGTATTCCACGTGGAGGCCATACCGACCGGCTCGGGGAAGACCGTGGCGATGCCGTTGTTGGCCACGCCATGCAGCGCCTCGTTCCAGTAGTTGTAGGCCGGAAGGCCGAGCCTCTCGATGGCCGGCGCCTCGTTCCGCAACTGGGCGACCTTCTCCGCCAGGGACATGCGCCGGATGAGATCCTCCGCACGCGCCCTCAGAGGCCTGGACGGATCCCGCCAGATCGGCGGGTCTTGGATCTCCGGTGCCCGAGTCGCAGCGGCGGAGAACGGATCCGCCAGCTCGGAGGCGGTGAAGGAGAGAAGGGTCTCTCCCGCATCGTTCTTCACCTCGAACGTGTTGAACTTGGCCGCGCCCTTCCGGGCCTCGAAGGAGACGGTCAGCGGCCCGCGCAGGGAGTCGTCCTTGTGCTCGACGGCCTGGGTGAGGGTGGTGACCTTCCGTGGGCCGCCCGCCGCGGCGAGGATGTCGAAGTTCGCGACCGACGTGGTGGACTCGAAGGTCATGTCAAACAACCTCTCGTTCGGCTCGCTCACCTGCGTCTCCACCTGGCCGATCAAGAGGGTGTACTTGCCCGCGGGCAGATGCGAGATGCTGACCGTGAAGGCCTTTCCCGTGATCTCCTCACGGAAGGCCTGGGCCTGATCACCCGCGCCCTCAATGGAGACCGAGGCATTGTCCTTGCGATGGGCGAAGTCCCCCTTGATGCTCACAGGGTACTTGCAGGAGGTGCAGCCCTCTTCCGCAGCCCAAGCTGAAGAAACACCAAGAGGCAGACTGGCCAGGCAGACCAGGGAGAGGATCACCCGGGCCGCAGAGACGGTGGATCTGTTCATACGATTGTCCTTATCAGAAGTACGCTCCTATCTGCAGGACCACAAGGTTCCTGTACGGGCAGTGTAACACAAACGCGGTGAACGACATACACGGGGCCGAGGCGAGCCGGACGAGAATGCCGAAGCAGGGATGCATACCCATCCCGTCCAGGACCCGATCGCTGCCAGGCCTTCAACCAGGCGGGCCTCATGGTCTGGCTCCAGTCGTCGCGGGGACCTGGCACCAGTCCATGCGGGCCGCGGAGTCCCTTTGCATGCCGGGCAGCCACTTGGAGACGCTCTTCACAGCCACCCCGGTGGGCTCGAAGACGATCCTGCGATAGGCGGTCAGGGCGGGTGTTCCGCCGTCGGTCACCTCGCAGATCACGTGAAAGCTCTCTCCCGCAGAATCGGCCGGGACCTGCACAGTCGCGCAGCCTGCCTTGCGGTCTGAGAGGACGACATCCCGGGTGTAGGTGCCTGCGCCCGTGAAGACCCACCACGAGAACGTCAGCTCATCGCCGTCCGGGTCCTTGGAGGCCGAGGCATCCAGTGCGACCGAAGTGCCTTGCAGCGGCGAGACCCGGATCACACCAAGGCTGCTGTCCCCGTTGACGACCACAACGGGATTTCGATTGCCCGCGCCGTCCTTGGCCCAGTCCATCCGGGCGGCGAAGTCGTTGAAGACCGCCGGATAGAAGCGGGTCTCGTACTCTCGGGAGACGGCATGTCCGGGCGTTCCCGCCTGGTTCACATAGGCCTGCGTCGTGCGGTCCGGCCCTGTCCCCCAGATGAAGTACCCACCCCAGCCGCCGAAGCCCGGGTTCTCCGGATCGTTGAGCCCGTTGGGCAACACATACAGGAACGAGGGGGTGTCCCCTTCCACGCCGTACTTGTACTTGGGGTACATGCGGCCGAGATGGCCGTGGCCTTGAATCTGAGCCGCATACGCATCCCAGTTGCGCTTGCCCATGCCGTTCTGAGAGGTCCACGCGGATTCGTCCCAGATGAAGAGCAGGTCCTTGGGAAACTCCTTGCGGATCCAGTAGTGAGAGCTGAAATCGTAGGAGCCCCCTCGCTGCGGGCGGTCCTGATCCGTGATCGTATAGGCGCGAATCTTGCGCAGAAACGCATGGAGAGGCTCCGGGGTCCGCTCGTGTTGCACACGCCACACGGACTGGGCAAGCGTGTTGCCGCCGCCCCAGACCAGGACCCAGATCGGGCGATCGTCCTTTTCATTGGCGGTTTGGATGATCCGTTCGCTGCCTGGGGAGTCGTTGTCCTCGCCGATGAAGCCGAATCCCATCTTCCTGCTCCCCATGACCGTGCGCGACCGCAGATAGTCCGGACTGGGCCAGTAGCCGATCTCCTGTTGAGACTCGTCCGCGAGGTGACCTTCCTGGCCGGAGCGTCTGCGCAGGTTGGGTAGGTCCTTCTCGTACGCGTCGATCACGTCCCGGATGAGGTCGGGACGTTCCCGGCCGCCGCTGTTGCTCCAGCCGGTGGTGGCGACCAGGCCCTCGATCTCCAACAGGTCGGCATGCACCATCAGCCGGATCATGGATTCCATGTCATCGGGCTCTACGGTGATGGGGGAGATGTCGGTCAGCACGATGATCCGCGGCTTCAGATCCGCCCCAAGGGCAGCGGCCGACATGGTCAAGGGCAGCAGAAGCAGGACGGGGGATGGGATGGGTTTCCTGAGCATGCTGTTCTTCTCGTCCGGGATCGACAGAACCACAATGAGAACCGATCGAAGCGGTCTCTACTCCACAGTCTTCCACTTGAATTCCGCGCCGCTCTTCCGGGCTGCGGTGGGCCCCAGGGCACTCACCGTGACCGGCCCCGGGCTGTTGGGCGTGGTGGCCAGGTACCGATGATTCGTCAGGGACATAAGCATGGTGTCGCCCCGCATGAGGTTGACCCACTGGAAGGTCTCGGCATCCGTCAGTGCGGCAGGCGCAGCGGCCTTGAGCATGACGGCGTTGCCCTCCGCGGAGGCCGAAAGGAAGCGGCCGTCCGCAGCCTGGAGGGCAACGCGGCCGAGTCTGCGGTCGATCACTCGCCAGTGTGCGCCCGTAGCCGCAGTCCCGGGGGAGGCGGGGCCTGGAGCGGCCACCGCGGTGCTCTCGGCCGCGATGAGCAGGCTGCCGTCCGCGCCGCTGGTCAGCACGATGGTCTTGCCCAGCGGGATCTCCCGTTCGATGCCCCTCGCCCTCGGCTCGTCCACAGTCCAGTTGTCGAAGTCCACATAGCCTCCGGGCTGGCCGGACGTGTTGTGGTGGAACAGGGACGGGCGAACGCCCTGGAAGGTCGTCAATTGGTAGGTCATGGTGAACGGACTGCCCAGAGGCGAGAACGTCCTGCCGTCTGCGCTCCAACTGAAGACGGCCTGGTCCGTGTCGAAGTTGCAGTGGACACGAAGCCACAGATGCGCGGGGGGATTGGCCGGCCCGATCGTGGGGGGCCTGGGAGGCGTGGCGGAAGCGCCCCCCCGGCGCCCGCGTCCACCGCCGCTGCCGGTGGCGTCGAGCATCTGCAGGGTCGTGCCCTCCGCCGTTCTCACCACCCCGATCCAGGCATAGGGCACGCTCAAGAGCGCCAGGCCCGCCGTGTCCCCTGCAACCATGCCCGACGTGTCCAGCTCGACCGTCATGATGGACTCAGGGGCAGGCGGCCGTTGGCACAGGCTGTTGCGGGCGGTGTAGAAGTCACTCGCGGGCAGGGAATGGAGACGAAGCGCGCCGGGCTTCTCGGTAACGGACCACTTGGTGTCGTCGGGCACGTGGTTCCACTGCCACTCGGGATTGAGCTTGCCCCCCTCGAAACGGTCGCTGTGGACGAAGGCCGGCTTGGGGTCCTGCTGGAAGCCGGTATTGGGCTTGATCCAGGTGTTGGGGGCCTTGCGGAGGTTGCCCGGAAGGCCGATGATCGGGAAACCGTTGTCCCAGGTGATCGGGACCAGGGCGACCATGCGCCCGGCGCTGCCGTGGTCCGACATGATGACGCTCCACCACTCGCCCGAGGGGGTGTCGCACATGCCGCCCTGGTGCAGGGTCAGGCCGCGGTCACGGTCGGTGACGCGAGCGGGCGTCCCCGTGGGCACGCCCAGGGACTCGCCCTGGACCATGCGCTCGACCGTCCAGGGGCCGTCGATCGAGTCCGCGCGGGCGACCATCTGGTCCGTAGTCGCGCCGGGGATGGCGGAGATGTCGTAGTACTTGCCCTGGATCTTATAGAGGTGGTGGCCTTCGCCCATTCTCTCGGGCAGCGACCGCTTGGGGGCGTCGGTGACGAAGGACCGCAGGTCCGGGGCGAGTTCCTCGATGGGATAAGGGCTGCGGTTGCCGTAGATGAGGTAGACCTTCCCGTCGTCATCGAAGAGGACGGACAGGTCGTGCCTGCCGGGCAGTTGGTTGCGCTCCCAGGGCCCCTTGATCGACTTAGAGCGGAAGACCTGGAGGCCGGCGTCATTGACGTTGGCGAACACGTAGAACATGCCGTTGTGGTAGCGGAGGCAGGGCGCCCAGATGCCTTTGCCGTAGATGTTGCCGCCCTCAAGGCGAAAGGCCGGGCCCAAGTCGAGGCGATCCATGCAGTAGCCGGCCAGCTCCCAGTTCACCAGGTCCTTGGATTGCATCAGCTGCACGGCGGGATTCATGTGCATGGTGGTGCCGGCCAGGTAATACGTGTCGCCGACGCGGATCACGTCGGGGTCCTCAAACTCCTCGTGGAACAAGGGATTGGAGTAGGTGCCGTTGCCGTTGTCCGCGGTCCAGTGTTTCGCCGCGTCCCCGGAGATGCCCGAAGTACTCCGCTGCGCCGCCGCAGCAGCACAGCCGGCCATTGAGAGAAGACTGAAGAGTCCCAGAACTTGTCGAAATCGTCGCATCGCAGTACTCCTCAAATGGACAGCCCCCTCGCGGGGACCTAGAAGGCCGCGCGGCCCGCCACGGACCGCAGAGCCTCCCTCCGCGTTGTCAGGGACGGTTCTGATCATGGCCGTTTCGTTCAGTTTCCCCGACGTCCTCCCCGGGACCCCCGGGCATACTGGTTGGGCGCACCGGGCGTCGGACTGTAGCCGCCGACCTGCGACCCAACGGCATGCGCCTTGGTCAATGCCTCCTTGAAGGTGATGCCGGATCCGGAGACCTGGGCATCCACCGCGTGGGCGGACTTGAGCGGTGCCGTGACGGTGATCGTGACGGCAGCAGCGCCGCCTCGGCCACCACCGGGACCTCCTCTACCGCCGCCACGACCGCCACGACCGCCACGACCACCACGACCGCCGGCGACGGAGGCGACCACCCCCGTCTCCTGGTTCGCGCCGCTGTCAATCGTGATGGTCTGACCGGCGATGAAACCCGTCGGGTTGGCGACAGGAATGACCGTCGCGCCGGCTTCGGTGGCCGTGCTCACGGTGGTGGCGCCCGGCGTACCCACCGTCGCGATGACGGCGCTCTCGCGGTTCTCGCCCGCATCGACAGCAACCGTCTGACCGGCACTCAGGCCTGTCACGCTGTCGACCTTGACGCTGGTCGCGCCGGCAGCCGACGCGGCCAACAGGGAGATGCCAGGAGGCTGCAGCAGGAAATCCTGGCAGTTGCTGTCGGTGTCATTGCCGTCCGGGAAGCGACCCGCGCTCCTCCTGGCCTCCGCAACGGCCGGACCGCCGCGACCACCGAAACCACCGCGGCCACCCGCACTGAGCGCCGGTGCACTGCAGCCGCTCCCTGGAGACGCGCCTTGGTAACCTTCAGCCGCCCATGGATCCACGACGCGGCCGTAGTTGAGGCTGTCAACGACCATACCCGCGGAGTCACGCAGCACCATGTTGCCGCCGCTGGAGGAGATGGCGGGACCGCCAAACCACTGATTAGGCTTCGGCGCCCCCTGGTAGCCGTCGGTCATGACCTTCTCGTCACGGACGACGCTGTGGATCTCGTGGTTGCGGTCCAGAGGCCTGTCGAGCGTGATCCCGGTTCCGAGCGGCAGAATGGGCTCATTGCTCGTGTGGGGGAACTCCGTCGCCGGTTCGAAGCGGATCCCGCTTCCCCTGACGCTGAAGGGAAGGTTGGCGGAATGGTTGAACTTCAACGGCTCGGCCAGATCGAGGCCGGTGCCCGGATCCCCGCTTCGGACGTTGTTGGGGTTGTATCTCGCCGCCGTGCCGACCTTCGTGACGGTGACGGTCTCAATCCCGTGTCCGACGCTGTCGATGTCCAGCCGGATCTTGTCGCCGACCGCGATGCTGGAGATCGAGGCCGTGATGAGGTAGACCTTGATGTTGGTGTCGCCGGCCTTCGCCTCCGTTGCCAGATAACCCTGGCCGCTCGGCGTGCCGGCCCCGGTGACCGTGACCACCTCATACTTCTCCAGTTCTCCGGCGACAGAGGGGTGTTTGGCGCCATAACCGAGGGCCAGCTTCTGGCCGACCTCGACCGCAAAGCCACCCCCGCCGCCACCGAAACCGCCGCCCAGGGGAGTAAAGGGCACGTTGGTCGAACCCGGAGGGATCGTGATCACCGGACCGTCCGGGAGGGGTTGCCACAATCTCGTGCTGCTGCCGGCCGCCGTCCCGACGCTGGCGATCTTCCGGGTTTCCACGGCGGAGCCGGTGTCGATCTGGATCGTGTCGCCAACCGTCATGCCGGCCACGCTCCGGACGTAGAGGGTGGTATCGCCCTTTTTCGCGGGGACCGCCAGTCCGGAGTTGGACAGGCCCAGCACGTAGAAGCCTTTGGCCCCGAGCTTCGTCCCGGCTGGGATCTTCACCGTGGAGAAGATGGGCGCCGCGATCGGGTGTTCGGTCAGGGTCCAGTTGGAGATGTCGACCTCGCCGGTGCCGGCGTTGTAGAGCTCGACGAACGTATTCGCAAATTCGTTGAGCTTGACGGGCGGGACATTCCGCACCTTCTCGGCCATCCTCTCGGATCGCGCCCGGCCGTTCGCCATCCACGAGGCGTTGGCGACCAGGTCACCGTTGAAGGCCGCCGATCCCGGGGTGACCTTGAAGGTCGCACTCACGGTAGCGCCGGGAGCAACCGGCTCGGCGAACGTCTTGGACGTGTCGGTGCCGCCGGAGACCACGGCGGTCCACCCCGTGGGCACGGTGATACTCAGCTTGAGGCCCGTCACGGATGAACCCGTGGTGTTGACGAACGTCACGGTCGTGTCCTGCGAGGCCCCCGGCGTGAACGTCTGAAGTGCCGGCGGAGTCGCAGTGGCGAAGGCCGGCGCGAGGGTCAGCCGTGGCACGTCGTACCCGGCCGCCACGATGTTGGCCTGAAGCTTCTGATTGAGCTCCTGCGTCGGCATGGTGCCTGCGGCCGTCATCGCGCCTTCGTAGAACGTGCCCTGCGAGCCGTTGCTGTTGTCGCCGCCGTTGCCCAGGATGATGGCCCCTTGCTTTCGCATCGGGTCATAGGTGGCGTTGACGCGTCCTCCGTCGAACTGGATCTTCAGGTCACCCTTCTGCGCGTCGCCGCCCATGGTCCTCCAGTGGTGCGGCTCGGCGTCGGCAGTGGCGGTCACGAACCGCCAGGTGATGATCGGCAAATCGGCACAGTACTTGGATCCGTCCGGATTGACGCAGCCCACCAGGTTGTTCTCCTGGTCGGTCATGATCCATGGACCCGGGTCGGGCCCCCGATACCAGGCGGTGGCGTTGCCGAAGTAGGTGGTCTCCATGGTGCCGTTGCCGTCGTCACGGCTGCTGATCTCGCCGTTGCCGTAGTCGAAACAGCAGCCGCCGTTGTAGTGATGGCCGTTGACGACCCAGTACTGCCCCTCGGCCTGATCGTCGACCGCGGTCCCCTTCGGGTCGTCGTTGCGGAGGCCCATGCCCGGCACGATGAACACGCCGTAGGCCTTGTGACCCATGATCGTCACCGGGGCCCAGTCGGCGACCGGGATGTTGTTGAAGCCGCCCATGACCATGGGGGTGCCCGCCGGGCCGTAGGGCGCCTGGGTGAGGTGGTTACCCTTGCCGGACTGGTCGTAGATCGTGGTGATCCAGCAATACGTATTGGCGCAGAAGGCGTCCTGCGCGGCCGCGTCTGCGTACCCGCCCGGATCCCCCTCGGAGGGTTGGACGACACCGATGTCCAGGGTCTTCCCGTCCGACTGGCGCAGGACCTGGTAGAGCGGGCCGTTGTAGGAGGCGTACAGCGCCCGCGTGGTGCTGTGGGCAGCCACAAGGGGGCAGCCGCCAGCCTTGTAG
>JAGOQT010000184.1 GCA_018007255.1 Phycisphaerae bacterium
CCAAGGCGGTATCCAAGACAGGCGCGGCCAGGCCAAACCAACATGCCACGAACACGGCCACAGTGCAGAGTACCGCGATCCAGGGCCGCCGACCGGGCGCACCAGGCGCAGGCGGTTGTCCTTGCGGGGATGCGACCAGGCATCCGGCCATGGCCCACACACACGTGGCAATGGCGGGCTCAAACAGGGCGAAGTCGATCAGGTTGGCCACGAGGAGGGAGCCGATCCCGCAGGCCAGGACCAGGGCCAAGGCCCAAGGATGGGACCGGGCCGTCTTGGGGTCCTGGGCCCCCTGGCTGAGCAGGACCATGCCCACCAGGACCAGGAGACCGGGCACGCCATAGCTCAACACGATCAGGCCCAGTTCCCCCCCTGCGCCTGCCTCCAAGACGTGCGACAGCCAGGGCCGCGCCGCAAACAGGGCCAGGCCGACGGCTGCAGCACAGGTCCCCAGGGCCCAACCCCGCTGCGGGATCGGTCGTGCCTCCTGCACGGTCCTGCATGCGGAGAGCGCACGCACCAACGGCCAGCCCAATGCAACCAGGAAGCCGATCAGACCCAGGGGGCCGTACTGGGCCAGGAGGCTCAGCACGAAGTTGTGCGGGTCTGCCACGGACTCCAGGGCCTCGGCAGGCTTGTACCGGTTGTAGTGCGTCGCGAAGTTGCCGGGCCCCACGCCCAGCCACGGGTGGTCTGCGATCATCCGGACAGTGGCGGTCCAGTATTGCCACCGGACCTCCGCGGCATGGCCGCCTGGCAGCCGTCCATGCCCAAGGCTGTACCGGATCAGGGCCCCTGCAAGGACCAGGACCAAGGCCAAGGCCGATGCCCGGACCAGCCCCCGGTGGGCCGCGATCCAGGCCCGCCATCGAACGAAGCCGTACAACCCAGCGCCCGTGACGAACAGGCCGAGGGCCGCGCCCTTGCTCTTGGTCAGGACCAGGCCGATCACGATCAGGCCTGCCGTTGCGGCGTACAGGATCGACGGCCTGCCCGGGTTTGCGGCCCTTTCGACGACCAAGGCCATGCAGGCGAACAGGGCCAGCACTGCGAACGACCCTGCCGAGTTGCGGGTCGTGAAGAAGCCGGGCGCGCCCCCGGTCAGGAGCCTGTGCTCGAACAGGAACTCCTGGAGCGTGCCCCGCTCGATGCCCAGGGGCTCGAGCATGGAGTTGGGGTCGGACCTGTACTGCTCGACCATGGCCCGGTTCCCGTACACGACCTGGTTCAGGCACTCGAACGTGCCTGCCACGCCCAGGGCTGCGATCAGGGCAAGGACCAGACGCCTCTTCCACGCCTGATCGAGGATCCCGGCCAAGAGCAGGGCCAGGCCCATAGGCGCAACAGACACGACCACCTGGTTGACGGCCAGGCGCTTGTCCGAGGCGATGAGGCAGCCTGCCAGGCCTGCGCACAGGAACAGGCCCAGGCCCCAGACAGGCCCGGCAGGCCGGCCCGACCTGCCGCGGACCAGGAGCCCCAGGGTTGTGCAGCCGATCAGGACGCACGAGATCACCAGGCTGTAGGCCTGGTCGTACCGGTTGACCGAGAAGGCGGCTGCCCGCATGGGCGGGGCCTCTGTGATCGTGGCCCGCAGGGCGATCACAGCCAGCACGACCGCCAGCACGAGCACCTCGACCACGGCCGGCCCGGAGGGTCCGGGCTCACGGGATGGTGTCCGAGACCTCGTCACGGCCCGTGGCCTCCAGGATGGCGATGATGGCCAGGATCATGAAGGTCTGGCCGAAGATCAGGATCGCGCCGATCAGGTCCACCTGAACCAGGAACACCGCGCCCAAACCCGTGCAGAGCGTGGCGAGGTACAGCGTCAGGACCGTCTGGGTGTCGGACAGCCCCCTGCGCCTGAGGCGGTGGGAGAAGTGCTGGGTGTCGCCCACGAACGGACTCCTGCCCTGGCGAAGCCGGAGGATCGTGACGCTGGAGAAGTCGTACAGGGGCACGGCCAGGGCGATCAGGGGCATCAGGACCGGGTACCAATCGCCGCTGCCGGCCTGGTGGTAGTAGGTCGTGCGGAGGCTCAGGACCGCCACGAAGAACCCCACGACCAGGGACCCCGCGTCGCCCATGAAGATCCGGGCGGGCGGGAAGTTGAAGACCAGGAACCCCAGCAGGGTCCCGATGAACATCAGGGCCAGGCCCCCGACCAGGATCTGGCCGCTCAGGGCCGCGGCCGTGAACAGGACCCCGGACACGATGGCCGCGATCCCCGCACAGGCCCCGTCCATGTTGTCCAGGAAGTTGAAGGCATTGACCATGAGCACGATCCACAGGGCCGAGAGCAGGGTCGTCACAACGGGGTTCGGGATGAAGAACTCCACGCGGACCCCCGCAAAGGCCGCTGCAGCCAAGGCCACAAGGCCCTGCACCGCAAGCTTGAGGAACGGCCCCAGCCGCCTCTTGTCGTCCCACAGCCCCAGCGCGAACAGGCCCAGTGCGCAGGCGACCAGGGCCGCGAGCTCGCCCTGCCTGGCCGCAAAGTCCGCAGGATCCAGCCCCATGCGCGGGGCCAGCAGGCCAAAGCCGACCAGGGCCCCCAGAATGCCGATCAACAGGGTCCCGAACAGGGCGATCCCGCCGCCCATGGGGACGACGGAGCGGTGGTACCGGTCGTGTCTCGGGCGGGAGACCAGGCCCCATCGAACGGCGAGCGGCCTGACCGCAGCGGTGAGGACCACAGACAGGATGAACGACCCCAACAGGCCCGCGGCTGCCATCGTGCCCATTATGACTGCTCAAGGCCCCTCAGTTGTTCGACCAGGCGTGCCCGCACCTTGCTGAAGAAGGCGTGATAGCAGGCCAGCCTGTAGTCCGGATAGGTGTGCGGCATAGGACACCAACAGCCCCTATCATACACGAGCGTCACCTCCGCGTACATCCGGTCTCCGATGTAGATGCGATGGGAGTAGTTCTTGGTCGTGGCCAGCACGAGCTTGGAGGCCTCGATCAGGCCCGGGTCCAGGTTGACCGGCCTGGGGACCGGCAGGCCCAGGGACGCGGCCAGGTCCTGCTCGATCCGGTTGGTCAGGTGCTTCACGGAGGCCAGGCGCCCGGGGTCCACGAGGGTCTCCATGCTGATGAACTGGCGGAGGATCGCAGGGCCGATCTCGTCCGCGTAGTAGCGGGTCTGGTCAAAGGGCCACACCTCGCTGGCCAGGTCCGCGGGCCCCAGGGCCGCAGCCAAGGACTCGGCCGCGGCCTTCAGACACCGCTCGTCCGGGGCGAGCATGCCCACGATCAGCCTGGCTGGTCTGGGTTCCTTGGTGGACCACATGACAACAGAATCCAGAATCCGGAAGTCAGAAGGAGACCTATCCGTCCTTAGCGCATGACCCCTGCTTCCTCTTTGAGCATACGGACCAGGTCCGCGACCTTTGCCGTGGCGTCCGCCAGCAGGACCTTCTGGGTCTGGGCCTCTCGCCGGAGCTTGACCTCCACCTGGCCTTCAGCCACGGACTTGGACCCCACGGTCACCCGCACGGGGATGCCGATCAGGTCCGCGTCCTTGAACTTGACCCCGCCGCGCAGGTCCCGGTCGTCCAACAGGACCTCGATCCCTGCTGCCTGGAGGTCTCTGTAGATCCGCTCCGACTCGGCCACGACCCGCTCGTCGTCGCAGTTCACGCAGGTCACGATCACCTCGAATGGGGCGATGCCGATCGGCCAGACGATCCCGTTGTCGTCGTGCGAGACCTCCACGGCAGAGGCCATGATCCGGTTGATCCCGATCCCATAGCAGCCCATCAGGCACGGCAGGATCGACCCCTTCTCGTCGCGGTAGTGGGCGCCCAGCTTGGTGCTGTACTTGGTCCCAAGCTTGAAGACCTGGCCGATCTCGATCCCCTTCTTGAAGAGCAGCCTCTTGCCCTGATACGCGTCGCCCTCGCACGCATTGCGAACGTCCATGACGACCACATTGGGACCTGCCAGGGGGAAGTCCCGACCGGGCACCACGTTGCGGATATGGAAGTCGGTCTGGTTCGCACCGGCCACGCCCACGGCCATGGCCGCCACCGCGTGGTCGACCACCAGCCTGTCGACCCTTGCAGCCAGGCCCACGGGCCCTGCAAATCCGACCTTGGCCAAGGTCGCCCGCTCGATCGTGGCCGGGTCCGCCAGGTCCATGTGCCGGCCCACATAGAGCTTGGAGAGCTTCTCCATGTTGACCTCGTGGTCGCCACGCACCAGGACCGCGACCACCTGGTCGCCCGCGGAGTAGATCAGGGTCTTGATCATCTCTTGGGGGCTGGTCTTGAGGAAGCTGCACACCGCCTCGATGCTCCCCACAGCCGGTGTGTGGACCTCCTCAATCGAGCCGATCGTGCCGGTCGCGGTCTGCCTGGGCAGAGGGTCCACGGGCGCACGCTCGAGGTTGGCCGCATAGGAGTTGTCCTCCGCATACACGATCGTGTCCTCGCCGGACTCGCACGGCACGGTGAACTGGTGCGACCCGGACCCGCCCATCTCGCCGGTCTCCGCCTCCACGATGACGTACGGCAGGCCGCATCGGGCAAAGACCCTGCAGTAGGCGTCGTACATGGCCCTGTAGGTCCGGTCCAGGCTCTCCGGCGAGTCGTGGAAGCTGTACGCGTCCTTCATGATGAACTCGCGGGAGCGGATCGCCCCGAACCTGGGCCGGAATTCATCCCGGAACTTGGGGCTGATCTGATAGAGGTTGAGCGGGAGCTGCTTGTAGGAGTTGATCTCCCCTGCTGCGATGAAGGTCACCACCTCCTCGGCCGTGGGCGACAGGACGTTCGTCCTGCCGTGCCGGTCGTCGAAGCTGAACATCGTAGGCCCGTAGTCGCCGCTCCTGCCGGTCTGGTCCCACAGCTCCCTGGGCTGCAGGGAAGGCATGAGGATCTCCTGGGCCCCTGCCCTGTCCATCTCCTCCCGCACGATCGCGATGATCTTGAGCAGGCTCCTCTGGCCCAAGGGAAGGTAGGTGTACGTACCAGCCGCCACCTTGCGGAAGACCCCTGCGCGGATCATCAGGATGTGGCTGGCCACCTCCGCATCGCCCGGGACCTCCTTGACGGTAGGGATCAGGAACTGGCTGTAGCGCATTGTTACCTCAAACAGTAGTTGTTAGCTGTTGGCTGTTGGCTCTTAGCTGTTGGCGGTCAGCTTTCAAGTACTGGCTGTCCACTGTCAGCTTTCCGCTCTCAGCCGATCCATGTTAGCTTAAAGCTGATAGCTGAGGGCTGTAAGCCCTATGTTCATTCTAAGCTACGAAAGAGGGAGCCTTTATAGCCGAAGATGGGGATTCTGGCAAGCGGGAGGCCAACAAACCGGGATTCCTCAGTAGCATGCCAGATCGGCCTTGGCGATTTTGAATCCCGTAGTGGCGGGATATGGACATGCGACACAGCCCAGGGTCTGTCCTTCGACCCAGATTGTCGACAGTATGTCGGAGTCCTTTACCACCGTGCCAAGAGTTTACTCGAAGGTCTGACCTTCATCGCTCTTGGCGGTAGCGTGAATGAAACCCGCTGGCTGAGGGACAGGGACAAAGATGACTGTCCTTGAGGTGTTCCTCACCGCAAGGATGATGACCGGTTTCTTGTGGTAATTCGGACGGACCACCCCAGCCTATGCCCGTTGACAGGCTCCGACCATTTCCTCTCCTCAAGCGTCCGCAGCATCTCCTGGATGTCCGCCTTGCGCTCCTTGGAGATCATATGCGATACCCTCCCGTCAGATTCCAGGAGCCAGAGGCCGGACTCGCCTACCCTATGCACGCGCGGGGCACCGGAGCCACGGTAATTTTGTCAATGAAGAGAGAGATCGGGTGTCAGGGGTCGGGGTCAGGCCGTTGATGTTGGGTCCGTTTCCCCACCGTAGTGGCCCGCTCCCGTTCGCTGGGCCCCCTGGAGGGCCCTTCTCGCAGCTCGAATCCGCAGCACGAGGCATCTCAGCACCCATACCACAATGGCGAGATTGATCAACGCCACTGCTACAATGGCAATCCGGACACCCCACAGAGGCTGGCCCACGTTCTCCATGAAAAGGGAGGTGTCTCTATCCGGCATTGCATGAGGGAACAGTACAAGTACCGGCGACACGACCTGAGGGAACACCAGAATCACGATCAGCAGGGACCCTCCGAGGTCTATGCCGGGACGACGCGTCCTCCATCTCCGGCCTGATGGGCTGACCCAAAAGACGAGTAATGCATACCCGATGAGCGTAGGCAGCAAGGGGCCGGCCATCGCCGTCATGGCGATCTGCCATGGGGCGAGGTGGGCAGAAGGATTGCCTGTGACATGTGGCAACTGGCCATCGAGCGGCAGGACACTGGTGCCGGATGGACGATAGTGGCCGAGGACTTCCGACTCCGTGCATCGTAGATGGAATGCCTGGCCCCGGCGAAAGCCTTCGTCCGTGACAAAGGTCACGCTGTCGCCTTGTTCTCCGGTCAGGTCAAAGGGCCCGGCCAGGGCCTTTCCGTTCGGGTCGAGGACGCCGAGCTGCACCCGCCCGCTCGTGAGTTTGGGGGTCCAGCGGAGGAGGATCTCATCCGAGCCTCGGGTGCAGGTGAATCCGTCATCGACGACCGTGGAACTGGGTGTCCCCATCCGCTCCACGTTGACCGTCTTGATCGCGGATGGCTGGGGTAATGGACACAGGAACCAGGCGGCGATAGCCGCCAGTCCAAGAAGCCGGTACCTGAGTGACGACATAGACCTCTGACTCTTCAGCATCTTCGCAGCGATCGAAGGAACGTGGATCTGGCTCGAATCCTCCAGGTGTGGCACGGGCCTGTTGGATCCTGTGTCACCTGTGGCTTGATCATACCCACCGCCTTCCTGTGTCACAACGAGGCCCTTGGGCGGTCGTGTGCCAAGACCTGACCGTGGACAACGCACAGCCGCTGATTCTTGCACTGTTCAGCGCCGGATGGGGTGGTGTGCTGATGCCAGGCCGAACCTACCCTGGGCACAAAGGAGTGTGGGCAGAAGGATCGACGCCCGTCGAGTGGGCCTGGTGGCGGTTGGCAAGGAGGTGCCAGACGGAACCACGCACGGCAGGTCGGGACGCGAGAATCCACCACCCTCGTTTCAGGGCAATCACCACGATCGAGTCTGAGCCCAGGGCAAGCCATGAGACGGCCGTTGTGGCCGCAATGCAATCGCCCGGGCTGCGATCCAGGTCAGTGCTGCTTGCGGGAGATCTCCTCCACAGACTGCGAGAGCCTCTCGTGGGCCCGCATGGCGCGCCACGCGCAGACCATGTAGAAGACCGTGACAAACAGACCCCACAAGAAGGCCAGCACGGCAAGGCCTTGCATGCCTCCCATGTGCAGTGATGTCTGGACCATGTTGCTCTCCTTTCTCTGGGCGGGTGCATCCAGGGCCCCGTACGCCGGCCACAGGGCCTCATCTGCCCATACAGACGCCTTGTCGCGCGTGGCGTTCATGCCTTCTTCGTGGCGTGGTCCGTGAGACTTGACCCTCTGACCCCAGGGTGGTATAAGCCGTTGGCGGGTGTTCGGCCTGGGTCTTACGGGAGTGTAGCTCAGTCGGTAGAGCAACGGACTTTTAATCCGTTGGTCCTGGGTTCGAGTCCCAGCGCTCCCAATATCTTCTAAAACAAGAACTTACGACAAACCACGGGTCTTGGCAAACACCAATAAGGCCCCTTTCTTGCCCGCTTCTTGGTATTGCCTGTCTGTCCGGCGATTTCGTGCCCGAGGCCGCACCGGATCGGCCGGGCAGAAATGGGGGGGTGGGCGATAAAGCCCAGACAGGCAGCAGAAAGCCCCCCAGCCGGGCTCGGACCCACAGACCTGAGAGACATGTCCTGGCCAGGTCGACACCAGGCCCAGGCAAAGACCCCGGCTCCCGCAGAGACCCGTGCGGCCAAGACGCCAGGACCGATCCCTTATTTGTCATGCCTGGGCCTCATTCTTCCGATGGATTAATGGACCCGCTGGGCCTCTGCGCAGGCCGGCGGAACTGTGGAAAGGGAGCTCGATGACCACCGAAGAACGCCTGGATGTGCTGGAGCGGGAAC
>JAGOQT010000185.1 GCA_018007255.1 Phycisphaerae bacterium
CGACACGACCGGCATCTTCCGGGGCCTCGTCGACGCCAACAGCTACAGCCTGCCTGCTGCCCTGGAATGGGGTCAGACCTACTACTGGCGGGTGGATGAGCAGGATTCCGGCGGGGCCGTGAACAAGGGCCGCGTCTGGACCTTCGCGACGGCCGAGGCCGCCACCGTAGACAACTTCGAGGCCTACAACGACGCCTGCAACCGGATCTACTATGCGTGGAAGGGCGGGGCGGGCAACAGCGAGAACACCGAGTGTGGGGTGGGCGCCTACACGGGCAACGGCACAGGTTCGACGGTCGGAAACGACAACCCTCCGTATGCCGAACGCACCGCCGTCCACGGCGGCCAGCAGTCCATGCCGTTCCTCTATGACAACACCGCCGGGAGCGCGGTGTCCGAGGCCACGCGGACCCTGGAGGGCACCCAGGACTGGACCGTGGGCGGGCTCAAGACCCTGGTCCTGTACTTCTACGGCGATCCGGACAACGGCCCTGGGCAGTTGTATGTGAAGATCAACAATACCAGGGTGAACTACGACGGGTCCGCTGAGGCCCTGACCCGGGCCGTGTGGAAGCAGTGGAACATCGACCTGACCTCCCTGTCGGGTCTGCAGGCCGTCCAGTCCCTGACCATCGGCGTGTCCGGTTCGGTCAAGGGCAAGCTGCTCATCGACGACATCCGCATCTACCGAGATGCGCCCGCGGTTCCGGTCCCGGTCGACCCGGGCACCACGGGGCTCGCGGCCTACTATGCCTTCGACGGCGATGTGAGGGACAGTGCAGGGACCCGCAACGGCACGTCCGTGAATGATCCGACCTACACAGAGTCCCGGGCCGGATTCGGCAGTGCGATCCAGTTGGACGGGGTCAACGACTACGTGGACCTGCCCATTGGGTCCCTGATCCGCACCCTGACCAGTGCGACCCTGGCGGCCTGGGTGCACTTCGATACGGCCAGCACCGGTTCGTGGCACCGGGTCTTTGACTTCGGCAACAGCAGCACAACGGGGTACATGTTCCTGACGCCCAGCGCAGGGGCGGACGGGGTGCTGCGGTTCGCGATCTCGAAGACGGACGGCGCGGCCACCGCGGAGTCCAGGTTGACGAGCCCCCTGCGAAACGTGTCAGGCTGGCACCACATGGCCGTGGTGATCGATGGGGCTGCCGGGACCCTGCACCTCTATCTCGACGGCGACCAGATGGCCACCGGACCTACGGCCACCCTGCCGGCCGACCTGGGCCAGACCACGCAGAACTGGCTGGGTCGCTCGCAGTACGAGTCCGACCCGTACTACACGGGCCAGTTGGACGAGTTCCGCATCTACAACCGTGCGTTGTCCGCGGGTGAGGTCCGGTATCTGGTCGGAGACCGGTAGGCCGAGACGCCCGGAGGGCGCCTGTTGCGGCGTCGATCTCGGTGCCACGCCTTGTCTTTGGGGCCTGGGCCATGGAGCCCAGGCCCCTTGTCTTGGAGCCTAGGACTGCGTGACTTGGTTCCTCAACACACCCACGCCCTCCAGCTCAACCTCCACGAGGTCGCCCGTGGCCAGGGCCGCGGTCATGCCCGGTGTGCCCGTGTAGATCAGGTCGCCGGGCAGCAGGGTCACATATTGGCTGACGAAGCTGAGGATCTGGTGCACCCCGAAGATCAGGTCCGAGGTCCGCTGCTGTTGAGTGATCTGGCCGTTCACGCGGGTGGTCAGCAGTAGGTCGTGGTAGGGCAGGCCCTGGGCGAGTACGGGTCCAAACGGGGCGAAGGTGTCGCACCCCTTGGCCCGCCACCACTGGAGGTCGTTTCTCTGCCAGTCCCGTGCGCTGACGTCGTTGCCGCAGGTCACGCCGAAGACATACTCGCCGGCCCGGTCCACAGGGACCTTGGCGGCCTCCTTCCCGATCACCACCACCATCTCGCCCTCGCATTCGCACCGGGCCGTGTCGGCCGGCACCGCGATCGGCCCGCCGGGCCTGAGGGCCGCTGAGGGGGGCACGAAGAAGATCTCCGGGTTCCTTGGCTTGGGCCGGCCCGCCAGGTGGCTGGCGTAGTTCCAGCCCAGGCCCAGGATCTTGGTCGGCTCGCAGGGGGCCAGCAACTCGACGTCGCTCAACCCCGGGCACCGCCCGGTCTCCATGGGCCCGTCGAACAGGCCGTCCTTGAGTTCATGGACCTGGTCGCCCCTGACCAGGCCATACGCCACGTGCCCCTCACACCGGAAACGGCAGTAGTGCCTCACGCCCGGACCTGAGGGGCGGTGGATCGTGTGACCTGTGTTCTCCATTCCATGGCCTCCAAGACGATTCCAACTCCAAGGCCGTATCTTACCGTCGTTCCTCGAAACCTCCAGGGAGACCTGGTCGTGCGCCCAGGCTTGACAGGGGTGGTATAATAGGCTCAGACACACTCGACCTGGGTTGAGGGTCGGTCAATGGCCGTTTCCAACAGACCATGGCACTGGTGGGGCACCATTGGACTTGGTGTGGTTGCTGCACTCCTGGGCCTCGTGCGTGTGTGCAACGAACCCCCTGAGCCCGGTCCGCCCCTGTCCGTGCTCGCGTCGGGCTCGCCCAACGTGCCAGGCCGGGGGAGCTCGACGGGGGGGCCGGCAGACCCGAACCGGACACCCGGGCCACGGCCGGACCACGAGCACCCCGCGTTTGCGGAGCGGATCGCCGAACGCAGGCAGATGGTGGACCGCCAGATCCGGGCCAGGGACGTGGCAGACCCGTGCGTGCTGGAGGCCCTGCGCACCGTACCCCGCCATGCCTTTGTGCCCAAGTCCTACCAAGACCTGGCTTACGCGGATTCGCCCCTGCCCATCGGCCAAGGTCAGACGATCAGCCAGCCCTACATCGTGGCCTTCATGACCGAGGCCTTGGGACTGGACCCCAACTCGCGGGTCCTGGAGATCGGCACCGGATCGGGCTATCAGGCGGCGGTCTGCGCCGAGATTGCGCGGGAGGTGTACACGATCGAGATCGTTGCAGACCTGGCTGCGGCCGCCGCCAAGCTGCTCAAGGAGTTGGGCTACACAAACGTGCACGTCAGGGCAGGGGACGGCTTCTTCGGGTGGCCGGGCAAGGCCCCCTTTGACGCGATCATCGGCACAGCCGCTGCGGAGCGGATCCCCAAGCTCCTTGTGGACCAACTCCGGAATGGAGGCCGGATGATCCTGCCCCATGGGGATGCCGAGGGCCTGCAGTATCTGGTGCTCATCACAAAGGACCCACAGGGGCGGATCTCGCAGAAGCGGGTCCTGCCTGTGCAGTTCGTGCCCATGACAGGGGAGGTCCAGGGGCGGAGGGACCGATGAGCCGACGCACGTCCATCCTACGTTCCTCACCGGATGCGGGGGCAGGCCGCCCACACACAGGTCCCTAGAACCTGTCCCAAGACCCGTTTCGTGACGAGATCGAGCGAGAAGCCTGGGGTCAAGGCCGGAGGCGGAAAAGGCTCGGAGGCGTGCTTGAAGGCACGTCGAGAACCTTCTTCGGCGACAACGCACGCCCCTGGCTTCGCAGCTGATCGCAGCAGAAAGAGGTTTTGGGATAGGTTCTACTCTGGGCGTACGAGGACCCGTGCAGCCTGGTCGCCGACAGGCCTCTTGTGGGGTTCTGGCCGGCACTTGGCCGTTGACCTCCAGGAGGCCGATCGGGTAACATAGTGCGTGCGGGTCCTCGGATCTGCCTAGGAGGACATTGATGAATAGGTTCTCGCTCTCGGCCACAGAGGCGTGTGCATCCGTAGGTCCATGTCTCGAACGACGCGTCACCATGGGGGGGTCTGACATGATCAAGAGATGGAGGGGTCTGGTCTGTCTTGGTCTTGTGCTGGGTCTGGTCCAAGCAGACGTGGGCAGGGCGATGGATCCGAATCTCGTGGGCTGGTGGACGTTCGACGAGACCTCGGGCACAGTCGCTGCGGATTCCTCCGTCCGGGGCAACCACGGCACGGTTCAGGGCACCCCACAGTGGACGAGCGGACAGGTCGACGGCGACCTGACCTTGGACGGCACCACCACGTACGTGGAACTGCCCAAGGAGACCGGCACGGTCATCAAGTCCCTGACCGAGTGCACGTTCGCCCTGTGGGTGAACTGGGCCGGCGCCCTGGAGGCTGGCGACTCGCAGATGATCTTCGAGTTCGGCAGCGATGGGTCGAAGTACATGTATCTCCAGCCCGGCACGAATGTGCTCGGACCCCTGCGCTACGTGATCAGGTCCCCTCTGGGCGGCCGGGAGGAGCAGGTCGCCGCGGTCAACCCCTTGGGCAGCGGTTGGCATCATGTGGTCGTGACGATCGACAGCGCGGGGACCATGGCCCTGTATGTGGACGGTGCGCTCGAGGGTTCCACGACGATGGTCAACAACAGGATCAGCTACGTAGGCGCGACGTTCTACCACTACGTCGGCCGCGGCGCGGATGAGCCTCCCTTCTTCAAGGGCCGCCTGGACGATTTCACGATCTTCAACCGCGTGTTGTCCCAGGCCGAACTCGTGAAACTCCAGCTCGGCGGCGCACTGGGACTCGACTTCGCATCCAAGCCCTCTCCAGCCGACCAAAAGACGGATGTGCTCAGAGACGTGACCCTCTCCTGGACTGCGGGGATGTCCGCCGCCACGCACGATGTCTACTTCGGAACCGACCCCGAGGCTGTGAAGGGCGCAGGGCCCGGCAGTCCGCTGCAGGTCAGCCTTGGGCAAGCCGGCACCACCTGGGATGTGGGCCGCCTGGAGTTCGGCCGGACCTACTCCTGGCGGGTCGACGAAGTGGATGCGTCCCCAAGCCATGCGGTCTTCGCGGGCGATGTCTGGAGCTTCACAGTCGAGCCCTACGCCTATCCGATCCCCCCGGAGGGCATTGCGGCCACCGCGTCCAGTTTCGTGGCCGGCCGGGGGCCTGAGCGGACCCTCGACGGCTCCGGACTCACCGGCGACTACCATTCCACCGTGCAGACCGACATGTGGCAGACCGCGCAAGGCACTGCGCTGCCGGCCTGGATCCAGTATGCGTTCGACAAACCCTACCGGCTGAGCGAGATGCAGGTGTGGAACTACAATGGGGTGGGCATCCTGGCGATCTACGGAGCCAAGGAGGTCGTCGTGGAGCACTCCATGGACGGCTCCAACTGGACCGCCCTGAGCGGCGTCACCACGTTCCCGAAGGCCTCGGGTACCGCGGATCACCCGTCGGACATCACGGTCGACTTCGGCGGTGTGGCTGCACAGTTCGTCAGGATCGCCATCCAGGGCAACTACTCGAACGGCGCATCCAAACAGTGCGGCCTCAGCGAGGTCCGTCTGATGGCCGTGCCCATGAGCGCAAGGAATCCCAACCCGGAGCCGGACGCCAACCACGTCGATCCGAGTGTCGTCCTCTCGTGGCGACCCGGGCGGGAGGCGGCTCATCATCGGGTCTATCTTGACACCCAGGAAGAGAGCGTACGCCAGGGCACGGCCCCCGTCACCACGACGGACGAGAGCCGACTTGCCGGGCTGCAGCTGGGTCTGCGTTTGGGCCGGACCTACTTCTGGCGAGTCGATGAGGTCAATGACGCTGCCGTCCCCTCTGTGTGGCCGGGCGGCACCTGGGCCTTCACCACCCTCGGCCACATCGTCGTGGACGACTTCGAGTCCTATGGCAATACCTCACCGGACAGACCCTTCCAAACCTGGGTCGATGGCATCGGCTTCACGGAACCTGCGCCGGGCAACCCGGGCAACAACACTGGGGCCGCTGTGGGCCACGACATCTGGAATGCCGGCAGTGCCCATTACAACGGCTCCATCATGGAGCCCAACCTCGTCCACAGCGGCCGGCAGTCGATGCCGCTGTACTATGACAACTCCGGCGCCGGCGGACATCTGAACACCTCGCAGGCGGACCGGACCTTGGCTGAGGCGCAGGACTGGACGCGGTTCGGGATCACAAGGGTGGTTGTCCACTTCTACGGCTCGCCCGGCAACACGGGCCGGCTCTACGTCCAGATCAACGGCACGAAGATCTCGTATCCTGGCAGCGCGACCGACCTGGCCACCGAGGCCTGGACACGGTGGGAGATCGATTTGACCTCCCGTGCAGCGACAGCGAAGAGCGTCTCGACCTTGAGCATCGGCGTGGACGGCAGCGGCGCCAGCGGGCTGCTCTACATCGATGACCTCTGGCTGGAATAGCGAATGCGGAGTCGTGTGACTCTAAGAAACAGTCCCTGGGTGCGAATGAAGTCCATGGTACGCCCACGAACACCGGGCCGGAAGGAGAAGAGCGATGTGCCACAAGATCCTGAGCGGTAAAGCCACTCTCGTTGTCACGGTGGTTGTCATGGCGGTGAGTCTGGCCGGCCCCGTGTCCGCCCTCAATTACTTCTGGACGGGCGCCATCGGCACGAACGCCGCAGATCCCGGCAACTGGGTCAACGACGGCGGAGCCGCGATGGTGGGGACGCTCCCATCGAACGACGACACCATCCGCATCGGGTCCACCGTGGACTGGGTGGTGAAGGACATGGACGTTCTGCCGGTCCTCACCTCCGAGTGGGTCAGCAGGGCCGGCGATGCGTCCGCAGGCTGGTGGCTGATCATGGGGACCACCGGGATCGACAGTCAGAACAGCCTGACAATCGGCGACGGCGCCTACATCGAGTGGAGCCACAACGACTGCACGCTTCGCAACGGCACCACGCTCCGCGTGACCGGCCGGAGGACCGGGGGCGGTCCCAGCATGGTCATCGCCCCGAGGTTCCGGATTGGCAACAACGGGGACAGCGTCCCCGATGCCACCGGCTCGCTCATTGTCGAGAAGAACGGCTATCTGCGGTTCGACCCCGCGGTGTCCCGCAAGGGCTCGGGCGGCTGGCAGATCTACATGGGCTCGGCCACCAAGGCCCTGATCGAGATCCGTGACAACGGCATCCTCGAGCTGGCGCCGACCGAGACGGTCACCCCGCGGTTTGTCTTCGCCTCGGCCGACCCCGCGGCGAATAAGATCGTCATCAGCGGCAAGGGCCAGTTGCTCCTCGCGGGGGATCCGGCGGCGATCGCCACGGTGGCGGATGCGGACACCTCCCTGCAGAGCCTGATCGACACGGGCCTGATCGCCAGCGCCAACGAGGACGAGCCCCTGGTACTCAGCGGGACCAACCCGACGGTGGTCAAGCTGGCCGGACAGAGGGCCTCCAACCCCAAGCCGGCGGATGGCGAACTGAATACGGACAGATCCGTGGTTCTCAGTTGGGATCCCGGCACGACCGCAGGCCAGGTCGATGTGTACTTCGGCACCGATGCCGCGACGGTCGGCGACGCGACCCGGGCCGCTCCTCTGGGCGTTCTCAAGAGCCAGGGCCAGGTTGAGGCGTGTTATCCTCCTGCCGGCATGCTGACCCTGGACTACGGCCAGACCTACTTCTGGCGGGTGGATGAAGCGGCCGTCAAGCTGGGCCAGACCCTCCTCAAGGGCAAGGTCTGGAGCTTCACGGTGGAGCCGTACGCCATCCCGATTCCGGGCGAGGGCGTGATCGCCGCGGCCTCCGGCCAATCGCCGGACCAGGGTCCGGATAGGACGATCGACCGCTCCGGATTGGATCCCAACGACTGCCACTCGACTGTCCTGACGGACATGTGGCTCAGCGACGCCACCAAGCCCGCCTGGATTGAGTACGCCTTTGACCAGACCTACAAGATCCGCCAGATGCTCGCGTGGAACTACAACGGGGAGGAGCTGAACACGATGCTCGGCCTGAAGGACGTCGCCATCGAGTACTCGGCCGACGGCATCGGATCGACTCTGTTGGCCGGCGTGCCCCCGTTTGAGCAGGCCCTCGGCACGCCGGGCTATGCCTCGAACACGACTGTGGCGTTTGGTGACGTGGCGGCCAAGAAGGTCAGGATCACGGCCCAGAGCAACTGGAGCGACGGCTTGTTTGACCTGTACGGTCTGAGCGAGGTGAGGTTCGTGCACGTCCCCGTTGCGGCGCGGATGCCGAACCCGGAGTCCGGGACCACAGACGTCTCCCTCGATGCCTCTCTGACCC
>JAGOQT010000186.1 GCA_018007255.1 Phycisphaerae bacterium
GCCGTGGCCCGCGCCGGAGACCCGCATGACAAGCAGGGCCATCTGCTCGTCCCGGTCCAGCAGGCCCCGCCGCAACCGATACTGCAGGGCCTCCTCGCCCATTGCGCTCGCGTAGACCCTGCGCACCGCGTCGAGCAGGGCACCCGTCCTCGCCTCGCGAGGACCCCGGTTCACGCAGAAGACGCTTTCGTACTTGCCCGCAAACGAATGGCCGTACGCGTCCTCGAGCAGGGAGCTCGACCGGACGATGAAGGGCCACTCGCCGAAGTAGTCGATCATCCCTGCGAACTGGTCCAGGATGAAGTCCGGGAACTGACCGGTCAGGATGCGATGGCGGATCCCGTGGATGTCCTTCAGGAAGGTGGCGGGGTCTCGCTGGCCTCGCCTGGCCCACCAGAGGCCGTTCTCCACCAGGAAGGTGTGGAAGACCTCCGCGCCCACGTAGAACGAGTCGTGGGCCTCCAGGCGGGCCGCCAGGTCCGGCGCATCCTGCCTGAGGATCGCCCGGGCCAGGAGCATGCCTGCGGCCTTGCCGCCGATCCGGCCGATGCCGATCTGGCGGTCCCGCACAGCGACCAGGTCGCCGAGGGTCAGATATCGCCCGGCCAGGTCCAGGATGTGCGGGTCCTCGGCCAGGAGCATCCCCGCCAGCCTGCGGAACAGCGTCTGCTCTGCGCTGGCATCCCCGGTTCCCGCCTCCTTTGCTGCAAGCAGACGCCGGGCGTAGACGTAGTCCCGCCGCCAGTACCCCGCGCGGGTGTCTGCCTGCAGTCCGGGCCACTCCGAATCCGCCAGGATCTCGGAGACGGTCGCGCTGTCCACTGCGGGCAGGAACTCCTCGCCCTCCCATGCGTGGATGAGGTTCATGGCCTCCTTGGAGCGGTGCTGGACCTTGAGAGGCCGGATGTAGAGCTGCCCCGTGCGCCGAAACACATCGAGCATCCACTGCGTGGTCTCCGCAATGGCCCGCATGGCGTAGACCGTGTGCCGGTTGCGGTACACCGCAAAGTAGGTCACGGTCTCCAGATCGAACAGGCGGGGGCAGGTGAGCCTGAAGAAGTTGCCCAGCAGTTGGTCCGCCTGCCAGGCCTCGGCCAGGGCGGACAGGCAGTCGAAGAGGTACATGGCCCCGCGTCCCGCCTCCTCGATGACCGCGTGGACCTGGTCTACAAAGGCCTCGAACCCGTCGCCCGGCCTGGGGGTGTGGACCTCGGCCCCGAAGCCGTCGGGCAGCAGGGGGGGGTGGTCCGCGAACCGGAAGTAGATCAGGCGGGCCCCCGCTGCGCGTGCGGCCTCTGCGTAGGGCCTGACCAGGCCGACGTAATCCTCGATCTCCTGGACCTGCCAGACGATGTTGTCGCCTGCGGCCACCCCGTGCAGGACGCGGTCCAATCCTGCCAGGCCTGTGGTGAGTACGGCCGGATGCATCGACACGGTTGGGCCCGCCCGGATGGGCTCGCTCAGGGCTACACGACACCTTGGGCCATCATGGCCCTGGCGACCTTGAGGAACCCCGCGATGTTCGCCCCGGCCACCAGGTTGCCCTGCACGCCGTAGGTCTGGGCGGCCTCCACGCACTGGTCGTAGATGGCGTCCATGATCTGGTGCAGTCGCTGGTCCACCTCGGCAAAGGGCCAGTTCAAACGCATGGAGTTCTGCGCCATCTCCAGGGCGCTGGTCGCCACACCGCCGGCGTTGGCCGCCTTGGCCGGACCGAAGGAGACCTTGTTGGACAGGAACACGTCCACGGCCTCCGGGGTGGACGGCATGTTCGCGCCCTCGCCCACGGCCATGCACCCGTTCTTGCACAGGGCCTCGGCCGCCTCCTTGTCCAGTTCGTTCTGCGTCGCACAGGGCAGGGCGACATCGCACGGGATGGTCCAGATCCCGTTGCACCCCTCCTGGTAGGTCGCCCCCTTGTGCTGGGACGCGTACTCCCTGATTCGGGCCCGTTCGACCTCCTTGATCCGCTTGACGGTGTCGAGATGGATCCCCTTGGGATCATGGATGTAACCGTTGCTGTCGGACAGGGCGATCACCCGGGCGCCCAGTTGCTGGGCCTTCTCCGTGGCGTAGATCGCCACGTTGCCGCTGCCGCTGATCACGACCTTCAGGCCCTTCCAGTCCTTGCCGCGGGCCTCCAGCATACGGGTGACGAAGTAGACCAGCCCGTACCCGGTGGCCTCCGTGCGGACCAGGGACCCGCCCCAGCCCACACCCTTGCCCGTGAGCACGCCGGTGAAGCTGTTGGTCAGCCTCTTGTACTGTCCGAACAGGTAGCCGACCTCCCGGCCGCCCACGCCGATGTCCCCGGCGGGGACGTCCGTGTCCGGCCCCACGTGGCGGAACAGCTCGCTCATGAAGCTCTGGCAGAACCGCATGACCTCGTTGTCGCTCTTGCCCTTGGGGTCGAAGTCGCTTCCCCCCTTGGCCCCGCCGATCGGCGTGGTGGTCAGCGCGTTCTTGAAGATCTGCTCGAACCCGAGGAACTTGACGATCCCCAGGTACACGCTGGGGTGGAATCGAAGCCCGCCCTTGTAGGGACCGATCGCGGAGTTGAACTGGACGCGGAAGCCGCGGTTGATCTGGACCTCGCCCCGGTCGTTCAGCCAAGGTACGCGGAAGATGATCTGCCGCTCCGGCTCGATCATCCGCTCGAACACCTTCATCTTGGCAAACTCCGGGTTGCGGTCGATCACGACGGCGACCGACTCGGCCACCTCTCGCACAGCCTGGTGGAACTCCAACTCCCCCGGATTCCTCGCCGTCACGGTCTCCATGATGGCGTCCACAAACGGTCTGGACATCGAACGATCTCCTTCTTCTAGGTCCCTGCGGCCGCACACGCGGCAGAGACAGCAGGGGCGGCGGGCCCAGCGGCCGGCCACGAACTCCCTTAACCATACGGCCTGGCAGGGGGGATATGCAAACCGGTATCCCTAATACCTGGTATTGCCTTCCTTGATACCGGCCTGGGGAGGCCGCAGGGGCCTCCCCAGGCCTGTTTCCGGCCCGGAAAGGTCCCGCAGCCGCGTATTTGACAACGAGGAGGTTTGGCGGTCTAATCTGTTCCCAACCTAGTGCCTAACCCTTGTTTGATGACAGGAGAAGCACGCTATGCCCAGGCGTTCGGACATCCACAAGGTGATGATCATCGGGTCCGGTCCCATCGTGATCGGCCAGGCCTGCGAGTTTGACTACTCCGGCACCCAGGCCTGCAAGGCCCTGCGCAAGCTGGGGTATCGGATTGTCCTGGTCAACTCCAACCCCGCCACGATCATGACCGACCCGGGCATGGCGGACGCGACCTACATCGAGCCCCTGAACCTAGCCGTCATGACCCGGATCATCGAGAAGGAGCGCCCGGACGCCCTCCTGCCGAACCTGGGCGGTCAGACCGGCCTGAACCTGGCCTCCGAGCTGCACAAGGCAGGGGTGCTCAAGCAGTATGGCGTCCAGGTGATCGGGGTGCAGGTGGACGCCATCGAGCGGGGCGAGGACCGGATCGAGTTCAAGAAGACCATGGAGAGGCTCGGCATTGCCATGCCTCAGAGCAAGCCGGCCTATACCGTGGAGGAGGCAGAGCGGGTCGCCAAGGAGTTGGGCTTTCCGGTGGTTGTCCGGCCCGCCTACACCATGGGCGGGACGGGCGGAGGCCTGGTCTACAACGTGGACGAGCTCCAGGTGGTCGCGAGCCGGGGCCTGTCCGCCAGCCTGATCGGCCAGCTCCTGATCGAGGAGTCGGTCCTGGGCTGGGAGGAGCTGGAGCTGGAGGTGGTGCGGGACGCCAAGGGCCGGAAGATCACGGTCTGCTTTATCGAGAACGTGGACGCCATGGGGATCCACACAGGCGATTCGTACTGCACGGCCCCCATGCTGACCATCGATCCCAAGCTCCAGGCCAGGCTGCAGGAGTACGCCTACACCATCGTGGACGCCATTGAGGTCATCGGCGGCACGAACGTCCAGTTCGCGCATGACCCCAAGACGGACCGGGTGGTGGTCATCGAGATCAATCCCCGCACGTCGCGGTCCTCGGCCCTGGCCTCCAAGGCCACGGGCTTCCCGATCGCCCTGGTCTCGGCCCAGTTGGCCGCAGGCCTGACCCTGGACGAGATCCCCTACTGGCGGGACGGGACCCTGGACAAGTACACCCCGTCCGGGGACTATGTGGTGGTCAAGTTCGCGAGGTGGGCCTTTGAGAAGTTCAAGGGGGTCCAGGACCGGCTGGGCACCCAGATGCGTGCGGTCGGCGAGGTGATGAGCATCGGCAAGACGTACAAGGAGGCCTTCCAGAAGGCGATCCGGTCCCTGGAGAACGGCCGCTACGGCCTCGGCTTCGCCAAGAACTTCAACCAGCTTCCCCTGGCGGACCTGATGCGCCTGGTCAGCGTGCCGACGAGCGAGCGTCAGTTCATCCTGTATGAAGCCCTGCGCAAGGGGGCCGACGTGCAGGAGCTGCACGCCAAGACCCACATCAAGACCTGGTTCATCGAGCAGATGAAGGAGCTGGTCGCCCTGGAGGAGGAGCTCCTGAAGCACAAGGGCAAGGCGCCCCCCGACCCGCTCCTGATCCGGGCCAAGAAGGACGGGTTCGCAGACCGGTACCTGGCCAAGATCCTGGGCCTCAAGGAGGACGCCCTGCGCGAGCAGAGGGTCCGGCTCGGCGTGGTCGAGGCCTGGGAGCCGGTCCCGGTCAGCGGTGTGGAGGACGCGGCCTACTACTACTCGACCTACAACGCGGCGGACAAGGTCTCCGTCACGAACCGCCGCAAGGTCATGGTCCTGGGCGGAGGTCCCAACCGGATCGGCCAGGGCATCGAGTTCGACTACTGCTGCGTGCACGCGGCCTTCGCCCTGCGGGAAGAGGGTCTGGAGACCATCATGGTCAACTGCAACCCGGAGACCGTGTCCACGGACTACGACACCTCGGACAAGCTCTACTTCGAGCCCCTGACTGCAGAGGACGTCCTGAGCATCTACCAGAAGGAGAGGCCCGAGGGTGTGATCGTCCAGTTCGGCGGCCAGACGCCGCTGAACCTGGCCAAGCAGTTGGAGGGCGCGGGGGTCCGGCTCCTGGGCACCTCGTCCAAGTCGATCGACCTCGCAGAGGACCGGGACCAGTTCAGGGCCATGATGGAGAAGTTGGACATCCCCATGCCCGAGTCGGGCATGGCCAGCACCCTCGACGAGGCGATGGATGTGGCCCATCGGATCGGGTATCCCCTCATGGTCCGGCCGTCCTTCGTCCTGGGCGGGCGGGGCATGGAGGTGGTCCACGACGATGAAGAACTGGCCGAGTACGTGGCTGCGGCCGTGGATGTCACGCCCGACCGACCCATCCTCATCGACAAGTTCCTGATCGACGCCACCGAGTGTGAGGCGGACGCCCTGTGCGACGGGCGCGAGGCCTTCGTCCCTGCGGTGATGGAGCACATCGAGTTGGCCGGCATCCATTCGGGCGACTCGGCCTGCGTGATCCCTCCGGTCTCGATCACGAAGAAGAACCTGGACACGATCTCCACCTACACCCGGAAGATCGCGCTGGGTCTGAACGTGGTGGGCCTGATCAACATCCAGTATGCCATTGCCCAGGGCAAGGTCTATGTTCTGGAGGCCAATCCGCGGGCCTCCAGAACGGTGCCCCTGGTGTCCAAGGTCTGCGGCCTGTCCATGGCCAGGATCAGCACCCAGCTCATGCTGGGCAAGAAGCTGTCGGATCTGAAGCTCAAGGCCAGGCGGATCCCCTATTTCGGCGTCAAGGAGGCGGTCTTTCCGTTCAACATGTTCCCGGAGGTCGATCCCGTTCTGGGACCGGAGATGCGATCCACGGGCGAGGTCCTGGGCATGGCCGACTCCTACGGCCTGGCCTTCTACAAGGCCGAGGAGGCCACCCAGCAGCCCCTGCCCACCGCGGGGGCGGTCCTGATCACCGTGGCCGAGACGGACAAGCGCAAGTCGATCGTGGATACGGCCAAGACCTTCAGTTCGCTCGGCTTCGAGATCCTGGCCACAGGGGGGACCCAGCAGTTCCTGGCCAAGCAGGGCGTGCAGGTCAAGCGGATCTTCAAGATGCACGAGGGCCGGCCCAACATCGTGGACGCGATCAAGAACAAGCAGATCCAACTGGTGGTCAACACCCCGATCGGCAAGCGGAGCAAGCACGACGACTCGTACATCCGCAAGACTGCCATCAAGTACAAGGTCCCGTACATCACCACACTGACCGCGGCGGCTGCATCGGTCCAGGGCATCGCTGCCCGGTGCCAGGGCCCCACCGTGGTCAAGAGCCTCCAGGAGTATCACGCCCGGATCCAAGAAGGCTGACGCAGACCTGCAAGGAGATCGATCCATGGACAACGCTCTGAATCGCAGGGAGTTCCTCAGAGGGACGGCCGCCGCGGGCCTGGGTGCGACCCTGGCCGGTCTGGCAGCGTCCGGTTGTGAAGGCCCTCTTCGCGGCCCGCGTGTGGCGAAGGCTGTGGCCGACAAGCCCCGGGACCTGATCCGGGTGGGCTATGTGGGGATCGGGCACATGGGCTCGGGACACGTGAACAACCTGCTCCAGATCGAGGGGTGCAGGATCACGGCCGTGTGCGACATCCGTTCGGAGCGGGTCGAATGGGCCGTCCAGCAGATCACCTCCGCGGGCTTCCCCTCGCCCAAGACCTACGGAGATCGTGGGGATCGGGATTTCGTGAGGCTCTGCGAGCAGGAGGACGTGGATCTGGTCTTCACCGCCACCCCGTGGCAGTGGCATACGCCGGTCTGTGTGGCGGCCATGAAGAGCGGCAAGCACGCCGCCTCGGAGGTCCCCATCGCCGTGAGCCTGGAGGAGTGCTGGGAGTTGGTGGAGACCGCCGAGAAGACCGGGCGTCACTGCAGCATGGTGGAGAACTGCTGCTACGACCTCCACGAGATGGTGGCCCTGAACATGATCCACCAGGGTCTGCTGGGCGATGTCCTGTACGCCGAATGCGGGTATCTCCACGACCTGAGGGAGCTGAAGCTCTCGCCGACCTACTATCAGGGCATGTGGCGCCTGCCCTACGCCATCCACAGAAACGGTAATCCCTATCCCACGCACGGGATCGGGCCCGTGGCCTGGTGCATGGATATCCTGCGAGGCGACACCTTCGAGACCCTGGCCTCCGCGAGCACCCGGTCCGTGGGCCTGAACCGGTATGCCGCGAAGAAGTACCCCGAGTGGGCCGGCCAGACCTTCCGGATGGGCGACGTCAGCACCTCTCTGATTCGGACCGCCCGCGGCAAGACGATCGTGGTCAAGCACGACACCCACCTGCCCAGGCCCTACAGCCGGGACTTCCTGGTCCAGGGCACTGAAGGGGTCGTGCGCAAGTACCCGACACCCCTGGTCTACATCGAAGGCCGCAGCCCCAACGACGAGTGGGAGGCAATGGAGGGGTACGCCAAGCAGTACGAGCACCCGGTCTGGACCTCGCTCCGCCAGAAGGCCCAGGGCGCGGGCCACGGCGGCATGGACTACATCGAGGACTACCGCCTGATCCAGGCCCTGCGCAGGGGCGTGGGTCCGGACATCGACGTGTATGACTCCGTGACCTGGTCCGCGATCTTCCCGGTCAGCGAGCAGTCCGTCAACGGCCGGGGCAAGGCCGTGTCCTTCCCGGACTTCACCGGCGGGCAGTGGAGGCAAAAGCGGCCCCTGGGCGTGTTCGAGCACCCTTTGTGACAGGATCGCCCCCATGCAGTCATCCGCACCCGCAGGGGCCCAGACACGACACGGCGAACGCCTGCTTTCACTCGATGCCCTCCGGGGCTTCGACATGTTCTGGATCATCGGAGGCGACCGCCTCTTCCATGCCCTTGCGGAGTACACGGACTGGGGTCCCCTGCGCACCCTCTCGCAGGTCCAACTCGAGCATGTAGTCTGGGAGGGCTTCCGGGCCTATGACCTGATCTTCCCGCTGTTCCTGTTCCTGTCCGGTGTCACCCTGCCCCTGACCC
>JAGOQT010000187.1 GCA_018007255.1 Phycisphaerae bacterium
GGACTACCTGGTCCTGATGGGGGCGCTCTGGGCCCTCTGGGTGCGGCAGGGTCCTTTCCCGCGTTGGCGGCGGGCCGTGTACGGCTTGGCCGGCATCCTGGCAGGGCACCTGGTCTACGTGGTCGGGTTGGCCTTTGTGCCGGACCTGCTGGGCGCGTTTCCAAGGCCTGCTGCCGGACCGGCGTGGTCCTGGGCGGGCTGGGTCCACAAGGCCTTGCCCTGGAACGCCCCGGTCTTGGCCTGCCTCATCCATCTCCTTGTTGCCGGGATCCTGTGCCGGTGGTCCACCTGGTCGGCCCCCTGGCCTGGGCCCGCCCGCATGCACGGCCCTTGGCGGATCGCCATCGCCTTCGCAGCGATCTGTCTGCCCCTGGTGGCCGTGCTGGCCCCGGGGCGGTTGTCCTTGCAGGAAAAGAAGGTCGTGTTCTACGAGAAGGGGTTTCTCAACTGGCTCAAGCCCGAACACGGGTCCTACGGCCGGCTGGGAAGCGGGATGTACGGCATGCTGCCGGTCTTGGTCGAGAGCCTGGGCGCACGGCCCCTGATCTCTCCGGATCTGGCCGAGGCCGATCTGCGGGATGCGGACCTGCTGGTCTTGATCTTCCCGAACGAGCCCTGGTCGGACGGTCAACTGGAGCGGATCTGGGGCTATGTGCGGGGCGGAGGCTCGCTGCTGGTCCTGGGGGAGCACACGACGGCGGACCCCAATGGGGCCAGCCGTTTCAATGAGGTCCTCGCGCCCACGGCCATGCAGGTCTGCTTCGACTCGGCCACCTTCGCGGTGGGGGGCTGGCTCCAGTCCTACGACATGATTGCGCATCCGGTCTGCGCAGGCGTGGTAGACGACCGCAACCAAGCGGGCGTGGTGATTGGCGCGTCCCTGGAGGTGGGATGGCCTGCCAGGCCCATCCTGATCGGCAGGTGGGGATGGTCCGATTGGGGCGACCCGGCGAGCCCTCGGGCCATGATGGGCAACGACTGTTGGGACGCCGACGAGAAGCTCGGGGACCTCGTCCTGGCAGCGGAGCAGCCGCTGGGAAAGGGTCGCGTCCTGGCCTTGGGCGACACCTCGGGCCTGACCAACGGGATCAACGTCACGACCCATGTGTTCACCTCGCGTCTGCTGGCCTACCTGGCCGAGCCCGGGGCCGGTGCGCAGGGGTCTTGGCGTCAGGTGCTGGGGTGCGCCCTTCTGGGCCTCCTCGTGGGGCTCCTGATCTGGAGGACGGATCCTGCGGCGGCGGCCCTGGCCGCGGTGGCCCTGGCCGCATCCCTTGTGGCCAGCACCGCGATCACCCACTCCGCCGCACAGGTTGTGCCGGACGGCCGTCTCCGCTCGCCCAACAACCTGGCGTACATCGACGCGTGCCACCATGAGGCCTACAGCCCTGAGTCTTGGAGACCGGATGGGATCGGGGGCCTGGCCCTGACCTTGATGCGAAACGGATACCTGGCCCTCTGTCTGCCGGAGTGGACGGCCGAGCGTATGGAGCGGGCGGGCCTGCTCATCTCCATTGCCCCGTCCCGGGCCTTCAGTCCGCGGGAGCGAGCCATCCTCAAGGACTTCGTGATGAAGGGCGGCCACCTGATCCTCACGGCGGGCGCGGACCGGGCCCGCGCCTCTCGCCCGGTGTTGGCTGACTTCGGTTTTCGTTTGTCGGGCAGCGATGCGCCAGGCTCGCAGCCGCGGGCCCTGGGCCACTTCAAGTCTCCCTACCTACGTTCTGAGGATCGGCGGGTCTATGTCCGGTTTCACGCGGCCTGGCCCATTCAGTGCGAGGATCCCGAGGCTCAGGTGGTGGCCTACGGCGTGGACAACCAGCCTGTGATCCTGGCTCGCCCGTTCGGGGCAGGCAAGGTCGTGGTGGTGGGCGACACGGGTTTCGCCCTGAACAAGAACCTGGAGTGGGAGGGGGGGGAGCCCTTTGAGGGGTTGCGGGAGAACGCCGACTTCTGGAGATGGCTGCTCACCCGTCTGCGCGATCAGCCTCAGTGGATCCCGCCATCGCTGCTGCAGACCGCCCCGTCGTCGGACGGATGAGTCCAGGACCGTGAGGCCCCGGCGTAGGACCACGTCGCGGCGAGCATGGCCTTCCATTCGTCACAAACGGCCTTGAACGGGGTGGGAGGACTCCAATTCCTTTGCATCCTCTCGCATTCCGTGGTGCGCCCTGTGTCCGGGAAAGGTCTAAGAGGGCGTACGGGGTCTTCTGTTTTATCAGGACGTGCCGAAAAACCGGGGCAATCTCGGTCTGGATGGTGTACTGGAGGCCCGATTCTGGTATACTGTAGACTTGACTACGGATACCCGGGAATCCCATTTCCACCCGTTTGCGGCGGAGGGGGGGTGGAGGGTTCTCGGGTTGGGTTTTGGGGGAGTGATGATGATGCGTATTTGGAGCCGGGTTCAGAAGGGCCTCACCCGAGGCCGCCAGTCCAGGCAGCACCACATTGTGCCTCGGTTTGAGCAGCTGGAAGAGCGGGTGCTGCTCAGCGCCGACATCCAGGGCATGGTCTTCCTGGACGCCAACGGCAATGGGGCCCAAGACAGCGGCGAGATGGGCATCCCCGGTTGGACGGTCTCCTTGGATACAGGTGAGACCGCGACGACCGGATCCGACGGACGCTACCAGTTCACCGATCTGGCGGCGGGGACGTACTCGGTCTCGCAGACCCTGATCCCCGGCTTCACCCAAACCACTCCGACGCAGGCCGGGGTGATCGCCCTCCAATACGATTGGGGCAGGACCACGGAGGGCGCAGCAGGCAGTGCGGCGGAAGCGACCGTGGTGCGGACCGACGCGGACGGCCACATCTTCGTGGCCGGGACGTTCGAGGGCACGGTGGATCTGGCTCCGGGCACAGGGCTCGGGCCTGTGGTGTCCAACGGCTCCAGGGACATCTACGTGACCAAGCTGAACCCGGACGGGTCCCCTGTCTGGACCCGGACCTTCGGCGGCGCTTTCGAGGACTCGCTCGAGAGCCTGGTCGTGGACTCCTCGGGCAGTGTGTTCGTGGCGGGGTCGTTTGGAATGACGGTGGATTTCGATCCGACCGCAGGAACGGACAACCGCTCGACCGTCGGAATCCGGGACGGCTTCCTGCTCAAACTCCATGCCGACGGCAGTTATGGATGGGTCAAGACGTTCGGTGGTACGAACGCACACACCAGTGTGCTGGCGGTCTGCCGCGACTCGTCCGACAACCTGTACTTGACGGGCACCTTCTCGAAAACGGTCGATTTCAACCCCGGCGCGGGCACCGACACAGGCACGGCGCCCGAAGGGGTGTTCGGGGTCTTTGTCACCCGGATCCACGCGGACGGGACGTACGGATGGACGCGGACCATGAGCGGGAACTCCTTCGCTCGCGGGATGGCCGTGGGCGCGGATTCGGCCGGGAACCTGTATGTCACCGGCCACTTCTATCGCACCGTGGACTTCAACCCGGGGGCGGAGGTTCAGAACCTGAGCTCCTCCGGGGATTATGACATCTTCCTGGCCAAGTTCACGGTCGGCGGAGACTACCTCTGGACCAAGCAGATCGGCGGCTCGGACTGGGACATGGTCCAGGACCTCAAGATCGACGCCTGGGGCAACATCTACCTGACAGGCCTCTTCAGCACGGGCGTGGACTTCAACCCGGAGGCCGGGGTGGACTACCGGACCACCCACAGCCACATCGGCGGGGCCTTCCTGACCAAGTTCAATGCCGACGGCTCTTATGCCTGGACGCAGGTGATGGGCGATTCCACCTCGCGGTGGGCGGCCACGGGTCTTGCTCTGGATCCGTCGGGTCAGCTCTATGTGGTGGGAGAACGGTGGCCCCTGTCCGCCAGCGTTGGCACCCAGCTGGTCTCGGATCTGTTCCTCTCCAAGTACGACTCCTGCGGCCAGCTGCTCTGGACGCAGATGCTCAACGGCCTCGTGTCGGGCACGGTCGAGACCGACCCCTACCAGCCCTATCGGTGGGGCGTCCACAGCGGTCTGCAAGGCGAGATCCTCGTGTCGGGCCGGTTCACAGGGACCGCGGACCTCTGCCCGGGCAGCGGTTATGACCCCCATTCCACGGGCGGGGCCTTCGGCGCCTTGGTCTTCAGACAGACCCCAACGTCGGCCTCCCACAGCGTGACTCTCGGCCCTGACGGCGTCGCGCAGGGCGTCGACTTCGGGAATCAGTTGACCGGCGGCGTCGCGGACCTGCTGCCCATGGTGACCGGCCTGGCGGTCGAGGATGAGACTCCGGTCTCCCCCGGGTACACCCATCAGCGTCTGGTCCGGGTGTCCATCGAGGCGAGCGACATCGGGGGCTCCCTCCAAGGCTGGATGATCACCGAATCGGCCACCGCGCCGGACGCGGACTCGACCTCGTGGCTCCTGGCCGCGGCGACGAACTACTGGCTCAGTTCGGGCGACGGAGTGAAGACCCTGTACGCCTGGGTCAAGGACAACGACGGGCGCGTCAGTGCCCTGACCTCCTCCTCCCAGGCCCAGATCGTTCTGGACACGGTGGCTCCGGCGGTGACCGTGACGGCCTTGACGACTCTGGATCGGACGCCCGCCCTGAGCGGGACCGTGAATGACCCCGATGCGACGGTCCAGGTCACCGTGGAGGGGGCCACCTACACGGCCGTCAACCACGGCGACGGGACCTGGACCCTGGCCGACGGCGTCCTCTCGCCGGCCCTGGCGGACGGGACCTACGAGGTCCAGGTGGAGGCGTGCGACCGCGCCGGAAACCGAGGGACGGATTCGACGAGCCACGAGCTCGTTGTGGACACGGCCAGGCCCATCGCGAATCTCCATGTCTCGAACGTCACCTTGGGGTCGAGCGGACCCCACACGTTCACGGTGACCTACCAGTCCGAGGCGGGCATCGATGTGTCCAGCCTGGACAGCCTGGATCTCTGGGTGACGGGTCCCCTTGGGTACAGTCAGCAGGCGACGTTCCTCGGTGTGGACTCGTACACGAACGGCTCGCCGCGAGTGGCCACCTACCAGATCACGGCCCCGGGCGGGTCGTGGAACGGGGCCGACAACGGCGTCTACACGGTCTTCATGCAGGCGAACCAGGTGCGGGACACGGCCTCGCCGGTCCACTATGTGGCGGCAGGGACGTTGGGCCAGTTCCAGGTCTCGATCGTGCCCCCGGGCATTTCCATAGGGGACGCTTCGGTTGCGGAGGGGCAGAGCGGTCAGCAGGCCCTGCAGTTCGAGGTCGTCCTGTCTCACCCCAGCAACGAGATCGTGACTGTGAACTTCTCCACCTCGGACGGCACGGCGCAGGCCGGCCTGGACTACCAGGCCACCAGCGGGACCCTGACCTTCGAGCCCGGCCAGACCCGCCAGACCCTCACTGTGCTGGTCCATGGGGACACGACCCTGGAACCGGATGAGACGCTCACGGTCCAGTTGACGAACCCCCAGAACGCTACGCTCGGGGACGCCGTGGCGACGGGCACGATCCTGAACGAGGATCTGCCCCCCATGCCGCCGGCGGAGGTCTTCAGCGGGCAGTCCGGCGATTTCTTCGACCTCGGGAACGCGTCCATCCTCTTCACCCCGGATGACTCGGGGACCACGTACACGGTCCTGCGGGCGCACGTGGCCGGCGCCTTCCCGACGGATCCGACAGGGGGGACAGCCCTGTCTCTCGAGGACAACAGCTCCGTGCAGGTGACCTTGACGGACGGCAAGACGGTCCGCCTGTTTGGCCAGACCTACGGGAGCCTTCATGTCGGCAGCAACGGGTATCTGACGTTCACGCAGCCGGATTCGGACGGCAGCGAGTCGCTGGTGGATCAGTTCAGGACCCCGCGGGTCTCCGCCCTGTTCGCGGATCTGATGCCTCGGGCCGACACGAAGATCAGCACCCGTCAGCTGTCCGACCGGGTGGTGGTGACCTGGGAGAACATCGGACAGGTCAGCATCTCGACGGCCCGGAACAGCTTCCAGATCGCGATGTACTTCGACGGCCGCATCGAGATCACCTGGTTGTCCGTGTATGCGGGAAAGGCGATCGTGGGCCTGTCGGACGGACAAGGCGTTCCGGAGGGCTTCCTGGAGTCCGATCTGTCCGCGGGCGACTGGATTCCGACCGCGTCCGTGGCCGATGTCAGCCGGCCGGAGGGCAACAGCGGGTCGAGCACGATGGCCTTTGAGGTGACCCTGTCGCACGCGGTCAGCCAGGACGTGACGATCCGGTACAGCGTGCTCCCGGGAACGGCCACTGCGGGCACGGACTACACCCCCGTCTCCGGTGTGCTGACGATCTACGCGGGTCAGACCGTGGGGGCGATCCACGTGCCCATCCTGGGCGATGTGCGGTACGAATACGATGAGACCCTCCTGCTCAACCTGAGCGAGCCGAGGCAGACCTACCTGCCGGACACCCAGGCCACGGGCACGATCCTGAACGACGATCCGGTTGTGCTTCCCGTCGTGCAGTCCTTTGCCGTCGAGGCTTTGGATCCGGTCCTCTCCGGAGCCACGCAGGCCCGCGAGGTCGCGGTCTCGATGTCCGCGAGCGATGCGGACGGCACGATCGCGGCATGGGCCATCACGGAATCCCCGAACGCCCCGACGCCGGACGCCCCGGTGTGGCGCACAAACCCGCCGGACCGGTACACGATCCTCAGTCCCGGCGACGGGGTCAAGACCCTGTACCTCTGGGTCCAGGACAACTACGGCATGGTCAGCGTCCTGACCGCCCTTTCCCAGGCCCAGATCACCCTCGATACGACGGGCCCTGTCGTGACGGTCACACCCCTGTCGACCAAGGACGACACCCCGGCGCTGACAGGGACGGTGGACGATCCCACGGCCGCGGTGGGGGTCACCATCGGCGGTCGAACCTACACTGCGATCAACCACGGCAACGGGGTCTGGACCCTGGCCGACAACATGATCTGGCCGGCTCTGCCCAAGGGCGTCCACGACGTCCTGGTCACGGCCGTCGATCCGTTGGGCAACGTCGGCGTGGATGCCACCGTCGGCGAGCTCGACGTGGACTATGTGGCCCCCACCCTGCTGTCGTGGGGCCCGGCCGAGGACACGGGCATCGATCCCCAGGACAAGGTCACCGGGGCCAGGCCCTTTGTGCTGATCTTTACCTTCAACGAAGCGGTACTGGGGACGGACGCGGAGATCACCGTGACCGGACCCGGCGGGAATCCCGTTACCCCCGACTCGATCACGGGCTGGGGAACGGCCACTCTGACCGTGGACCTGACGTCCCAATCCGAGCAAGGCGCCTACACCGTGAACCTGTCCAACGGGATCCACGACGTCGTCCACAACGCGTTCGGCGGACAGACCCTACAGGTCACCCTGGACACGGAGGCTCCCACGCTGCAGGACTGGACTCTGGACGAGCAGGTCCCCGGCGGGACCGATCCGGTGCTGACCACTGACTCGCAGCCGGTGGTGACGCTCCATTTCTCCGAGCCGGTCTTTGCGGCGTCCGGTGAGATCACGGTCCTCGGGCCGGACGGTCAGGCGGTGCCCGCCTCGATCGACGGGCTGGGAACGGATACGATCACCGTGAGCTTCGATCAGCCCCTCAGGGTGGCGGGGTACTACGCGGTTGCGGTGCAGGGGGCCAATACGGTCACGGATCGGGCGGGGAACGTCCTCGACGACGGGGCCGAGGTCAGCGCGGTCTTCCAGTTGGACATCCCGGTGCAGATGGTGGGCGGGGAGTTCGTGGTGCCCTCCGCAACGAGCGGCGATCAGTACGGCTCGGCGGCGGCCGCGGACGCGCAGGGCAACTTCGTGGTGGTCTGGTACAGTCCCACGGTCTCCGGGACCAGCTTGATGGACGTGTACATGCGGCGATTCGACGCGGCCGGCAATCCCGTGACCGCCCAGCAGAGGGTCACGACCCAGTCGATTACCCTCCCCGCTGCGGCCGGCAGCCTCGCCGTGGCGATGGCCGAAGACGGCCGTTTCGTCGTGGTCTGGGAGAGGTCCGTGGG
>JAGOQT010000188.1 GCA_018007255.1 Phycisphaerae bacterium
ATCCAGCACCGTTCGAACAGGACCGAGCCCTCCGCACCGTCCCCTGCGTCGATCGCGTCGTCCAGTGCCCAACCGAGCAGGCAGTCGGTGAAGGAATGGGCCCCGCCTGTGAGGTAGAACGCATCGTTGTCCGCATCGACAAAGAGGTCCGACTCCGAGGGGAACTCCACAAAGGCACAGTCCCGTGCAACCACAGCGCCGCCGTTGTACTGGCCGGCCGTAACACATCGCTGGATGAGACAGCCGGTCATGGTCAGTGTGCCGTTCTCTCCATGACCGGCCTGACCGTGGTTCTCCACCATGAAGCAGTGCGCCAGGGTCACGCTCGCCCCGTTGGACAGATAGAACAGGCACTGATTCGAGCGGTGGCTGTGGCCATGTCCCGGGTGGTTGCCGAACCAGCTCGAATCCGCGCCGCTGGCCGTGAAGATCGCGCCCGTGAACTCGCCGCCAGATGCACCGGATTCGAACAGGAAGCCCCCCCACGGTCTGGCCCGGTCCTGGGCCGTGAAGACCACGGGGCGATCGATGGTCCCGGCGACAACGATGCGGCCCTCCACGGCCATGGTCACGCCGGGGTCCATCACGATGACGCTCCCTGCGCCGATGGTCAACGTGGCCCCGGATGCAATGGTCAGCAGGCCCCCTGCCCCGCCCTGGATCCGGACCCGCGCATCCTGCCCCCAGTCCGCCGAGGTGGTGACGTCCTGCGATACCGTGCGCCATGCAGTGGAGGACTCGACGTTGACCAGCCTTTGCGTGTGCAGGGATTGAACCGCCGCACTGTACGAGAGGACGCCCGGCCCAGCAGCGGCCGGGAGGAACACGGACCCGACCCCCCGCAGCAGGCGCAGGGGGTGGTCAGGGAAGTCGGCTGCTGTCACCGTGCCGTGGACACCCACGCGACGGCCTGACGGATCCTTGACCCAGGCAATGACCGGGACCTCAAGCCCAATGGGGTAGGCGACCGGCACAATGACCTCCAGCCTCGCCCCTGCGAACTCCTCTGCGGCGGAGTCGATGGATGGGTATGGGGTCCACACAGGCAGGCCCCACTCCGTGTTGCCCCTCGCCTTGGCCCGGACAATGAAGCGGGTCAGCGAGCCCTTCTCTTGCCCGGACTGCAGCTCGCGCTGATCCACCTTCAGCTCGTAGTACTGCGGCTCGCCGACCTCCACGGACACGTCCAGGGCAATGGGCCTGCCGTTCAAGTCAGCCCTGGTCTCGAAGCCCGGTGCGGACCGGACCACGAACGATACGCGGTCCGAGTAGACCTTCCTGTCCGCCACCCCTTCGATCGTGATCGCGGCGAGCCCGAGCCTCGCCCCAGCCCCAAGGACGATCAGCAGGACGGCCAGACTCGCAAACCCGCACAGGGTCCGGGACCCAGTCCGCACAGGCAAGGCTATGGCAGACACCGCTCTGTTCACCGGTCTCCCCAGAGAAAGGGTCACGCCCCGCGCAAGGAGGTCGTACAAGGGCAGGTCTCATCCCCCGCTCCGTGCAGGCAAGACCGTGGCTCCGCCCGATGAGATACCCGGCACTCGAACCTTTATCATACCCTATCCGGCCGGTTGAATCAAGCCGCGCACGGGGTGCAATCGCGTGGGGTGGACCCTCTGCACCGGGCCCCTCGGGGTCAATGCGACGCCTTGGGAAACACGGGCCTGATGTGGCGGTCCAGGAGGTTCGTGGTCACGGCCCGCCCGATCACGGCCTCGTGGGCCTCCACGGCCTCAAGAAACCGCCCGCCCATGTCGGCAGCCACCTTGTAGGCCACGTGCAGGGTCTGCCGAAGGTGCGGGTTGTAGGCCGGGCAGGACGGATCGTGGCGGAGTGCCGCCACGAAGGCCGCGCTGGTCCACTGGCCAACCTCCTGGGCGGACGGGAGCCTGGACCGGTCGATGTCGACCACCGTGGCGTAGGGCCCGCACAGGGCGTCGAACTGGTCCAGGGCCTTGGCATAGACCTCCTTGGCGATCGCAAGGCCCTCTCCGCCCGCCTCTGCCAGACCCGCGAGTTCCTCGAGCCAGGTCGTGCCTGCGGTCTTGAGGTGCACGCCCGCCCCGAAGGCCTTCAGGGCCTTGTGCATGGCGGGGTAGATCGAGAACTTGTCGCTGCCCGAATGCACGCTGAGCTTGAGGCCCGCCGGCAGGTTGAAACGCCTCTTGGCATACTCCACAACCGCCACGTCCTCCGTGAACTCCTTGTCGAACCGGCGGACGTCGCCCACATAGTCCACCCCCTTGTTGAACCGGCCCGAGAACTTCGGGGCGATGGTCTGCACAGGCACGCCCTCGTCCGCAATCGCGGCCAGGATCAACAGCAGCTCCGCAGGCCCCTGGGCCTGGTCCGACTCGTCCATGGAGACCTCGGTCACGAACTGGCCCTCGCCCTTGCGGGCAGCGATGTGCCGGTAGATCCGCCCTGCCTGGTGCACGGCCCCCAGGAACTTGGCCCCTGCCTGACGGAGGTCCTCCCCGCTGATGACAACGGACCGGGCGAGACCGGGGACCGCAACCGAGCCGGTCAGGTCTGCATGGCGATTCGCGAACTCCTCCACCGCACCGCGCTCCGGGGCCTTCCCGATCCAGTCCGCCACGTCGATGGTGAAGAAGTCGCTCACATCCAGGAAGGCATCCACGTTCTTGAGGCCGATGTGGTCCGCATCCACGAAGGCCCTGGCCTTGAAGCCCTTGGCCTGGACCGCTGCGTCCGCCTCCCTGCGCACGTCCGCGGGGGTGGTGCCGATGATGCTGTGCTCGCGGAACGACTTGTTCCACACAGGGGCCACCTCGATCCCCGCTGCCCTGGCCTGGATCACGGCCTCCAGCTGCGCACTGCCCTGGCGTCCGAACCGGTCGCCCATCCCGATCGAGTACCTCTCCAGCTCTAGGCTCATGGCACGTCTCCTTGTCCAGTTTGAGCCGATCCTATCACAGAGGGCAACGGGGTCAAGCCCAAAGGCCTGGTCGACAAAAACCGTTGCCCTGCGCCCTGCGCAGGGATACAGTGGAAGCGCCATGGGTTCGTCCAAGAGCTCTGTAGTCGCCGTTCTGAGGACCCATCCTGCCCGCGTGCTGGAGGACATACCCCGGCTCATGGGCATGGCAGGCCTGGCCGACAGCCTGACCAAGGACAAGACCACGATCCTGAAGGACAACCTGTCCTGGCACCTGCCCTTCCTGAGCGCAAACACGACCCCCTGGCAACTCGAGGGCGCGATCCTGGGCCTTCACAAGGCCGGGTTCCGCGACCTCGTGGCGGTCCACAACAACACGGTGGTGACCGATCCGGTCAAGGGCGGGCGTCTCAACAGGCTGACCGGGGTCTATCGCAAGTACGGGGTCCCCGAGCGGTACAACTTCCTGCCCCGGGACATCTCGTGGAAGGTCTACCGCCCCAGGGCGAGGATGCGGGTCCTGGACCGGGTCTTCCCCGACGGCATCCTGATCCCGGAGTTCTTCCACGGTAAGAACATCGTGCACCTGCCCACGGTCAAGACCCACATCTACACCACCACCACAGGGGCCATGAAGAACGCCTTCGGCGGCCTGCTCAACACCAGACGCCATTACGCCCACACCTGGATCCACGAGACCCTGGTGGACCTCCTGGCCATCCAAAAGGAGATCCACACAGGCCTCTTCGCGGTCATGGACGGCACGCTCTGCGGTTCGGGCCCCGGGCCCCGAACCATGACGCCGGTCCGGAAGGACCTCATGCTGGCCAGCTCGGACTCGGTGGCCATCGATGCGGTGGCTGCCCGGATGATGGGCTTCGACCCCATGTCCATACCCTACATCCGGATGGCTCATGACGACGGGCTTGGAACCGGACGGGTGGAGGAGATCGATGTGCAGGGCGAGGACCTCTCCAAAGTCGACTTCGGCTTCACGGTCGGGGCCAACGCGGCCAGCAAGGTCGGAGGCCTCCTGTGGTTCGGGCCCCTGCGGTCCGTGCAGAGGGCCGTGTTCCGCACGCCCCTGGTCTATCCCTTCATCTTCGGGTCGTACCTCTATCACGACTGGCTCTGGTGGCCCCTCAAGGGCAGGAGGATCCAGCGAGAGCAGGCCCTGAGCACCGAGTGGGGAGACCTGTTTCTCCGCTACCCCAAGTGAGGACCACGGATCCAAGCAGGCCTCCAGGACAGGGCCTATCGCCGCGCTGACCGCGGACCGGATCTGCCCTCGCACCGCTTGGTCCGGGGGGCAAGACAGAAGATCCTCGCTTCCGGGCCAAGACCCTGCTATGCTTTGGACGCACGGCTCAGGAACGTCAAGTAGACTGTGGTTGAAAGGGACTCGGATGACTCGTACAAGGCGATGGCTGCAGTGTGGGGTTGTGGGTTTGTCCATGGCGGTCTTGGGCGGATGCCGGACGCAGGATGCGGACACGGCGGCCGGTCCGGATGGGGATACCCAGGTCGTGTCCACGGAGACCGATTCGCGGACTGTGGAAGACGGGGGCACGGGGCCTTACACCGCTGTGATGGTCAGCGACAGCAGCCTGGCAACGCATACGATATTCCGGCCCAAGGACCTGAGCGCCTTCGGCAAGAAGAACGGACTGCCGATCATCGCCTGGGGCAACGGAGCCTGCGCGAACTCGCCCTGGGAGCACGTGAACTTCCTGTCCGAAGTGGCGTCCCACGGATTCCTGGTCATTGCGATCGGCCCGATGCCGCAGCAGGGCCAACGGGGGGGCGGCAGATCGACATCCTCCCAGTTGACCGACGCGGTGGACTGGGCGATCGCCCGGAACAGCGACAAGACAAGCCCGTACTACAACAAGATCGACACCACGAAGATCGCGGTGAGTGGCATGTCCTGCGGCGGTCTGCAGACGCTGGAGGTGGCCCCCGACCCGCGTGTGACCACCGCGGTGATCTGCAACAGCGGCATCCTGGGCGCCCCCGGTCGCGGCATGCCGGGGATGCCCGGCCTGGCCAAGGATCACCTCGCCAAGCTGCACTCGCCGACCTTGTACATCCTGGGCGGAGAGAAGGACATCGCCTACTCCAACGGCATGGACGACTTCCAGCGAATCAACCACGTGCCGGTCTTCGCGGCGAATCTGGACGTGGGCCACGGCGGGACCTACTCGCGGCCGCACGGCGGGGAGTTCGCCGCGGTCGCCACAGCCTGGTATCAATGGCAGTTGAAGGGCGACAAGGAGGCAGCCAAGGTCTTCGTGGGCCAGCCCTGCGGTCTCTTGCAGAGGCCCGGCTGGAAGGCGGAGAAGAAGAACATACCCTGATCCCAGCCGTGCCGCACGCAGGATCCGCAGGTCTGGCCGGATTTTCGGAAAGACCCTCCCGGTCTTGCGCCAATACACACTAGGTGTAGGCGCAATGAGAAGGAGACTGCCATGAAACGCATGACGTTCGCAGTGGGTCTACTCCTGGCCCTTGGGGCAGGCGGATGCGACGACCTGGTCTTGTCCCTGCAACCCCTGGCCACGGACCAGACCACGGTCACAGACGCAAGGCTCGCGGGCAAGTGGGCCTGCGACGACCAGGTCTGGGAGTCCGTGTCCACGGACTCCAACGACTATCAAGTCAGGATCGCCCAGATGCTCTCCAGCGGGACCTTCCAGGCCAAGCTCGTGGAGGTCGGGGGCCAGAGGTTCCTGGACATCCTGCCTACGGACGCGCCACAGGGACAGGGCATGGGCATGATGTTCGCCCTGCACCTGGTCTCGACCCACAGCTTCTGGAGGGTCAATCTGGAGGGCCCGTCGCTCCGGTTGGAGGTCCTCAAGCGGGAGACCCTCGGCAAGATACTCGGCGAGGACCCCGAGCTCCTAGACCATCAGGAGGCACAGGACCGTCTGGTCCTGAGCGGCCCCCCTGAGCAGATGCAGGCCTTCCTGGCCGCCCACGCAGACGCCAATGACCTGTGGAAGGAAGGGATCAGCCTGGAGCGGTGCACGCCCCTCTACACCAGGGATCAGGTGATCCTGGACCCCAACCTGAACGGACGCTGGTCGGACCCGAACGTGGTCCTGGATATCGCCCAGCCCGAGGCCCGCCTGTACCGCCTCAACGCCTGGGCGCAAGACAGCGTTGCCCTGGGCGCGTGGGCCTACCTGGTGCAAGGCGACCGCACACGGTTCTTGGCCGTGTTCTCGGAGAAGCCCCCCTTCAACCCCAAGGACCCCCAATCCGACCTGGTCCCGGACATGGTCCTTCTCGTGGGGCGCACAGGCGACCAACTCCGGCTCAAGGGAGTCTCCCTGGACGATGCGACTCGGTGTGCAACCGGAGATCCGAACGCCCCCTCGCTGGAGGACGCGGATACCTTGACCCTGACCCGCTGAGGCAGAAGGCAGGGTGTGCGGAGCACACACTACTCCCCGCGGATCTGCACCAGGACCTCTCGTGGGCGCGGGCCGTCGAACTCGCAGAAATAGATCGCCTGCCAGGTCCCCAGCCTGAGCCGGCCGTCCTGGACCAGGACCTGGACGCTGCACCCCACGAGCGAGCTCTTGCAGTGGGCGTCCGAGTTGCCCTCGTTGTGCCGGTACCCAGGACGCCCCTGGGGCAGGACATCGGACAGGGTCAGCAGTACGTCGTGGACCACGTCCGGGTCTGCGTTCTCATTGATCGTGACCGCAGCCGTGGTGTGCGGGCAGAACACGACCACGTCGCCGTCGCGGATGCCCGACTTGGCCACCATGGAGGCCACCTGGCCGGTGATGTCGATCATCTGGCTGCGGGTGCCGGTGCGGATGCCCAGTTCCTTCTGGATGGCGATCATCGTCACATCTCCTCAACCACAGAGATCCCCAGCAGGCCCAGGCCGTGCCGGATCGTCCTGGCCGTGAGGTCGCAGAGCAGCAGGCGAGCGGGCCTCTTGTCCCGACCCGCGTCCAGGACCGGGCAGTTGTTGTAGAAGCTGCTGAACCTCTGGGCCAGGTCATAGAGGTATGCGGTCAGGATGTTGGGCCGGTAGTCGGCCAGGGCCCCCTCCACGGCCTCGCTGTACCGGATCAGGTGCTTGGCCAGGGCCAGTTCGTCCTGCTCGTCCAGGCGGGCCTGGTCCGCGCGGGCCAGCTCGGCCTGCACGTCCACACCCTTGTCCTTGGCCTTGCGCCCGATGGACCGGACCCGGGCGTACGCATACTGCATGTACGGGGCGGTGTTCCCGTCCATGGCCAGCATCCGGTCGAAGCTGAACACGTAGTCGCTCGTGCGGTTGTTGGAGTAGTCCGCGTACTTGACCGCGCCGATCCCCACTGCACGGGCGATCTGAGCCTTGTTGTCCTCGGGCAGATCGGGGTTCTTCTGGTCCACAACGGCCCTGGCCCGGTCCACGGCCTCTTCGAGCAGGGCCTTGAGCTTGACGCTCTCGCCGGACCGCGTCTTGAGGGGGGTCCCGTCCTCGCCCAGGACCGAGCCGAACATCACGTGCACCAGTTCCACCGGAGCGAGGGCCCAGCCCGCGGCACGGGCCGTGGCGAAGAGCATCTCGAAGTGGAGCTTCTGGCGGGAGTCCGTGACATACACGATCCGGTCCGCCGCAAGCTCGCCCACGCGGTACCGGATCGCGGCCAGGTCCGTGGTGGCGTAGAGGAATGCCCCGTCCGACTTGCGGACGATGAAGGGCAGGGGCTCGCCCTCCTTGGTCTTGAATCCCTCGGGGAAGACGCAGATGGCCCCGTCCGATTCCCTGGCCAGGCCCAGGGCCTGGAGGTCCCGCACCACATCGGCCAGCATGGGATTGTAGAAGCTCTCGCCCCGCTCGTCTCGGGCGGACAGGCCCACGCCCAGTGCGTCATAGACCGGCTGGTAGTGGCTCCGCCACTGGTCCACGATCCTCTGCCAGACAGCCACACTGGCCGGGTCCCCGCCCTGGAGCCCTACGACCGCCTTGTGCGAGGCCTCGACAAAGACCGCGTCCGAGTCGAATCGTCGCTTGGCGT
>JAGOQT010000189.1 GCA_018007255.1 Phycisphaerae bacterium
GGGGGCATTGCCCATGACCGTGGCCGGGTTCTGCGCGGCCCGGTTCGCCCTGGGCCTGGCCGAGGGCGGGAACTTCCCCGCAGCGATCCGGACCGTCAGCGAGTGGTTCCCCAAGAAGGAGCGGGCCCTGGCCACGGGCCTGTTCAACTCGGGCTGCAACGTGGGTGCCATTGTGGCCCCTGCGATCATTCCGCTGGTGGCGGTCCGCGCAGGCTGGCCCGTCGCGTTCCTGATCACGGCCCCACTGGCCGCCGTGTGGCTGGTCGTCTGGTGGCTGGGGTACCACAACCCGGCCAGGCATCCGCGACTGTCCGCATCGGAGCTGGCCTACATCCGCAGCGACCCGCCCGACCCGGAGGTCAAGGTCCCCTGGCTGGCCCTGCTCCGCTACCGCCAGACCTGGGCCTTTGTGGTCGGGATGTTCCTGAGCGGGCCGATCTGGTGGTTCTACCTGTATTGGATCCCCGGCTTCCTGAACGAGCGGCACGGCCTGGACCTGGTGCACATGGGCCCGCCCCTCATCACGATCTACCTGATGACGAACGTGGGCAGCGTAGGCGGAGGGTGGCTCTCCTCCTGGATGATCCGGCGGGGCTGGTCCGTGAACGCGGCCCGCAAGACCGCCCTGCTGGTCTGTGCCCTGGCCGTGGTGCCGGTGTTCGCGGCCTCCAGCGTCACGAACCTCTGGGTGGCCACCGTGCTGATCGGCCTGGCCGCATCCGCGCACCAGGGCTTCTCCGCGAACCTCTACACCCTGGTCTCCGACACCGCGCCCCGGCACATGGTCAGCTCCATCGTGGGGATCGGCGGCATGGCCGCGGCCATTGGCGGGATGTTCATCGCCAAGCTGGCAGGCTACATCCTGGAGTGGACGGGCACCTACCTGCCCCTGTTCGTGATCGCCTCATGCTCCTACCTGGTGAACGTCGGGATCATCCACGCCCTGAACCCCAGGCTGGAGCCCATGCAGTTCGATGGGGTGGAGAATGTGTAGCGATTCATAGTTCGTAAGTACAAGGAATCTCAGTTGGATATACCAAAGTGGAGTTCTCCCATGATTGGGAGGACTCCAATGAGCAGGATTTCCATGACTGCATCAGATCGGATGAATACTCAAATCCAGACGGCAGGATTTGAGTATTCAATGTATATCCAACTGAGATTTCTTGTTCGAACCACCAACATCTGGAATCAGGTCTGTTTGGGTTTCGGACTGAGACTATGAACGATCGACAATGGAACGACCTGTTGGCCGTGCTGCACGGCCGGACCCTCAACCCCCTGCCCGTGGGATTCATCATCGACTGCCCGTGGCTGCCGGGCTGGCACGGCGTGACCATCGCGGAGTACCTCTCCAGCGAGACGATCTGGTTTGCGGCCAACCGCAGGGCCGCAGAGACCTTCCCGGAGGTCTGGTTCCTGCCCGGATTCTGGTCTGAGTTCGGGATGTGCACGGAGCCCTCGGTATTCGGGACCCGGTGCCAGTTCCCTGCCAATGACTTCCCCTACGCGGAGAAGGTCCTGACAAGCGTGGACCAGATCGCGGACCTCCGGACCCCTGACCCCCGCACGGACGGGCTCCTGCCCTTCATGCTCAACCGGCTCCGGTGGGCACAGCCGCAAATCGAGGACCTGGGCCATCGCATCCGGTTCTCCGTGTCGCGGGGACCCCTGAACATCGCGTCCTTCCTGATGGGCACCACGGAGTTCCTGATGGCGACCCAGACCGATCCGGGCCCCGTGCACCGCCTGCTCCGGATCATCACGGACTTCCTCAAACAGTGGCACGACCTGCAGAGGGAGACCTTCCCCTCCATAGACGGGATCATGATGCTGGACGACATCGTGGGGTTCATCGGCGAGAAGGACTTCCTGGAGTTCGGCTTCCCCTACTTCAAGGAGCTGTACGGCACGGACGTGGCGGTCAAGCTCTTCCACAACGACGCGCCCTGCGCCCAGTCGGTCCGCCACTACGCCAACCTCGGCATCAACGTGTTCAACCCGGGCATCCAGACCGGTCTGACCGAGCTTCGGCGACTCTCGGATGGCCGTCTCACGATCCTGGGCAACATCCCGCCCCGCGACGTCCTGGCCCAGGGCAGTCCAGAGGCTGTGCAGGCCGCGGTCCGCGCACTCCTGGCCGAGGCCAAGGACCCGACCCGCCTGATCCTCTCCTGTGGAGGCGGCATGCCCCCAGGGGTGACCACAGAGAACATCCGGGCCTTTGTCCAGGCGGCCCGGGACCGATGGACACAAGGTGACCTATGAGCAGACGCCCTCTCCTCTGTGGGGGAGCCAGACTCCTACGGCTCGTACTATCCTTCTCAGGGCTGGTTGCCTGGTCGGCAGGCCCTGTGACGGGCCAGGAGACCCTCCGCCAGTACCTCTCCGGACACGGCAAGGACGATCCGGTGCCCTGGGAGTTCATGTGCACTGCCGGGAACAGGGCCGGCCCCTGGACAACCCTGCCTGTGCCGTCGAACTGGGACGTGCAGGGCTTCGGGACGTTGAACTACGGCAGGGACGACACCAGGAATCCGGTCGAGCAGGGCAGATACAGGCACACCTTCACCGTGTCCGGCGACTGGGCCGGTCTGCGGGTGTTTCTGGTCTTTGACGGCGTGATGACCGACACCCGGGTCATGGTCAACGGCCGGTCCGCAGGGCCCATGCACCAGGGCGGATTCTACCGATTCCAATACGAGATCACAGGGCTTCTCAAGTTCGGCAGGGAGAACCTCCTGGAGGTCACCGTGGACAAGCTCTCTGCCAACGAGTCGGTCAATCGGGCGGAGCGACAGGGGGACTACTGGGTCTTTGGCGGGATCTACAGGCCCGTGTATCTGGAGGCCGTGCCGCAGGCATTCGTGGACCGGTTGGCCATCGACGCCCGCGCTACCGGGCACTTCACCATGCAGGCCTTTGTCAGCGGGGCCGGCGCAGACTCCATCGAGGCCCAGATCCGGGACCTGGACGGCAAGGCCGTGGGCGAGGCGTTCTCTGCGCCCGTGAGCGAGGGCAAGGCCGTGCTGGGCACGGTTGCCGTGTCCCCCCGCGTGTGGACCGCTGAGACGCCGAACCTGTACCTCGTCGAGACCCGGCTCAAGAAGGCCGGGCAGGTCGTGCACAGCCGAAGGGACCGATTCGGTTTCCGCACATTCGAGGTCCGCGACGGCGACGGCCTGTATCTCAACAGCAGGAGGATCCTCCTCAAGGGAGCGAACCGCCACTCGTTCTGGCCTGACTCGGGCAGGTGCCTGAGCGAGGCCGTGCACCGCATGGACATCGACCTGATGAAGGCCATGAACATGAACGCGGTGCGGATGTCCCACTACCCGCCGGACGCCGAGTTCCTGGACCTGTGCGACGAGCTGGGCCTGTACGTGCTGGACGAGCTGGCCGGGTGGCAGAAGTCCTACGACACAGAGATCGGTCGCAGGCTCGTGGAGGAGATGGTCACACGGGACCTGAACCACCCCTGTATCCTGTTTTGGGACAACGGCAACGAGGGCGGGTGGAACACCGAGCTCGACGCGGAGTTCGGCACATGGGACATCCAGAAGCGCCGCGTGCTCCACCCCTGGCACAACTTTAACGGGGTCAACACGGACCACTACGAGACCTACGAGTCCACACAGAGGCTGTACGCAGGCAAAGCAATCTTCATGTCCACCGAGTCCCTGCACGGCCTGTACGACGGGGGCATGGGCGCAGGCCTGGAGGACTACTGGGCACTGGCACTCCAGAGCAAGGTGGCGGGCGGCCAGTTCCTGTGGGCCCTGGTGGATGAAGGGGTCAAGAGACCCGATACAGGGAAGATCGACGTGGCGGGCAATAGGGCACCGGACGGGATTCTAGGCCCTTACAGGGAGAAGGAGGCCAGCTTCCACGCGGTCAAGGAGCTGTGGTCGCCCATCGTGGTCCTGGAGCGGACATTGCCCGATGACTTCAACGGCGAGTTGACCATCGAGAACCGGTACAGCTTCACGGATGCGAATCAATGCCGGTTCACCTGGTCGGTCCACAAGTTCTTCGATCTGAAGGACATGGGCATGGTCAGTTTTCTCCCGGGTCATGTCTGGAGGAATGCCCGTGTATCCTCCATCGGGCCAGGGGAGAAGGGGACGCTCAAGCTGGATCTGCCTGCCAACTGGCGGGACTACCATGCGATCACCCTGAAGGTCGTAGATCCCTCAGGTCGCACATTGTGGACGTGGGTCTGGCCTCTGCCGGGTGCGAATCGGTTTCGAGAGATCACGGCGGCACCGTCTGATCAGACCGTCACAGCCGCGGAGACCCCTGATACGATTGAGGTCAAGGCAGGCGACTTGGCCGTGCAGATCGGCAAGCAGACCGGGTTTCTGGCGGGTGTGCGCCGCGGGACTCAGGTCTTTTCGTTGGCCCAGGGTCCCCGTCCCGCGGCGGGCGATGCGAACCTCGTGAGCCTCGAACACAAGGCCGATGGCGCAGCCCACGTTGTGACCGCCACATACACCGGGGACCTGAGGTCCGTCACCTGGCGGGTCCAGGGCAACGGCTGGGTCCGGTGCGACTACACCTACGCTGCCGAGGGGCCAAAGGACTTCCTGGGCGTGGCCTTCGACTATCCCGAGGGCCAAGTCCGGGTGAAGCGATGGCTCGGCGACGGCCCATCCCCGGTCTGGAGGAACCGTCTCCGCGGCGTCTCATTCGGTCTGTGGAGCGACGCATACAACGACACGATCACAGGCTGGTCCGGGTGGAAGTACCCGGAGTTCAAGGGGTTCTTCTCCCATGTCCGGTGGCTCCAGTTGGAGACCACCGAGGGCCAGATCACGGCCATCCCCGGTTCTGAGGTCCAGTTCGTGCAGGTCCTGACACCATCTTCTGCGCCCCAGGACCTCCAGGCCAAGACCGCCGTGGCCCTGCCCCAGGCAGGCCTGGCCTTCCTGCACGCCATCCCGGCCATAGGGAACAAGTTCCACACGGCTGCCCAGACCGGACCCCAAGGCCGTCCGGCCCAGGCCCGCGGCGAGTACGCCGGGTCGGTCAGTCTCTACTTCGGCCCGCTACCCATCCAGTAGGAGGCATACCATGGACATCAGACCCGTACTCAAGGCCATCCGGAACGCGGCAACCCTCGGGTTCGTCCTGTGCGTGGGCGCGTGCCAGGTCCCCAGCGCAGAGGTCGGCAATCCTGCCCGCACGGGCAGGTCCCCTGTTGACGACCTACCCCCGGATATCACCAGGCTGACCTGGTTCGGCGAGCGCGCGGACTGGTCGCACGACGGCAAGCGGATCCTGTTCGTGGAGCGGACCTACGGCGACGTGTACGAGGTGGAGGTGGCCACCAAGGTCATCCGGCCCGTCACCCACCACTTCTACCACGCAGGGTTCACGCGGGCCCTGTACCTGGCCAATGGGGACATCCTGCTCTCCGGCCCGGAGACCTTCGACCCCAAGAGGCCGGGCCCGAGCCGCGTGCAGTGTTTTCTGTCCGTGCTGGACAAGGGCCTGACCAAGCCACCCGTGCCGCTGGGCACCAAGTGCAGCGAGGGCCCTGCCGTGTCCCGCAAGCGGATGCACATCGCCTGGACCCACGTGAGCGACCAGTACCCGGACCAGATGCCCAGGGGCTCCTCCCGCATGCAGGAGGCGGACATCGTGTATGTGGACGGCCTGCCCAGACTCGCCAATCAACGGCCCATCCTGGACAGCAACGACCTGCCGTTCCGGTGCACACTGGAGACACAGAACTTCAGGCCGCCCCTGGAGCAGGAGCTGATCTTCTCGACGTACGGCCACCAGGGCACGGAGGCATACGGCATCGACCTGGCCACCAAGGAGGTCACCAACTACTCCAATGCCCCGGGCCAGTACGACGAGCCCGAGGGGATCTTCCCGGACGGCCAATACACACTGGTCGAGTGCGACCGCCAGAACCACCGCGGGTCCAACCACGTGGACCTCTGGAGGCTCAGACTGGACGGGAGCGGCTCGCTTGAGCGACTGACCCGGTTCTCGGACTACCCCGGGTACAAGGGGTCGAACGGCGTGGTCAGCGACGACGGCCGGTTCCTGGCCTTCCAGATGGCCCAGTCCAGGGACCAGGCAGGCGTAGGCCACGGCATCTTCATCCTGGACCTGGCTAAGGCCGAGTAGTCCTGTGGCCCCGATTCGATACGCAGGGCCCTGGTGTGGGCCAGGACCTGCTACTCCGGCGGAACGATCGTGATCTCGTCCGAGCCCTCCAGGACCTGCCCATCACACGTCTTGGCAGTCAGGATGGCGTCGCCGTCCTGGAACATGCCTGGATCCAGGTTCTCGGTCACCACCTGCACCACCAGGTCGAGCAGGCCGTCCGCATTCACGTCTTCCAAATGGGCCATGTACTTGTCAGCCTTACCCCGTAGTGCCACGCCCGCACCAGCCAACTCCACTGTGGCCGGATAGACCGTGGTCGCATCAAAGTCCTCGGTGGAGAGGATGGCCACAGGCACGACGCCATTGGATCCCAGATTGATGCAGTTGGGATATGAACCCGGCTTGATGTCGATGTCGATCTCGGTCGGCTCGGGCGGTTCGGGCGGCTCAAGGGTGAACAGGAAATTCGGCGTGTAGTACTGCTCAGAAGTGACATTCTCCGCGGCATCCAGGACTTGAGGAAGGTATGTACCGTCTGCAGGATAGTAATACCCCCGACCATCAACATCAATGCACGGATTCTCAGACACAAGCGTAGATTTGACGTGGTAGTCTGATGATGTCGATTGTGTTAGATACGCGACAAGGTACTCTTCATACTCGGACTCGCTCTTCTTGCAGGGAAGCCACACACCAGGACTGTCAGGACTGTCCAGTTTCACGTACCAGTAATGATCCTCGAAGACATAGCCTTGGCCCGCAAGCTCTTCCGGGGGGCCGCTAGGGAGCACCGCGTAAGCAACCCTCGTGAGATCCGACATGCGGTAAATCCCTATCTCGTAGCTACTGTTCAGTCCGTCATCCCCCGTGCCTCCCTCAGGCAGAACCGGCTCATTGTCATCGAATATGCCCAACCGGGTCACACAGATATCGTCAGTGAGCGTGAACTTCCAGCCCATGACGAACCCAAGAGATCCATATTGATTTGTGGAGGTCGTAGCAATGTTAAGCTCGAAGGCCGGCTCGTCGCCTAAGGCACTGTGACACCAGACCTGACCCAGTACCAGTGCGACGATCCCAAGCATGGCGTGCGTCTTCATCGTGCTCTCCTTAGAGGGAGGGGGGAAGGCGGTGCCCCATTGGAACAGCTCCGACAGGGCCTGGGCCCGACAAGACGACCGATATTGTAGATAGGGTTGACCTAGAACGCAACCGCATTTTCCGAGGTTTTTCCTAGGATTCCCCAAGCTAAATGCAGTGACGCACGCACCAGCGTGACATGGATCCGCCCTGGGTCCGTGCATGGGATGGCCGGCCAAGGACCTATAGAAGTGGCGGTGATGTCACCTCAGGGGGCAGGCCTGCGGGTCCAAGTGCCCTTCTTGACGATCATCTGCGTGCTGTTGGGGTCGCCCGTGTAGCCCAGGGGCGGGTCGTCCATCAGGTTCGGATCCAGTGTCACGGTCTGGGTCCCTGCCACATCCGTGCCCCCGTCTACGAGGATCACGCCACGATACAAACCCTGGTCCAGGAGACTTGCGGATCCGATGACATGGACCAGGCCGCGGATCTCGTTGGGTAGTGTGTCTGTCATGTCCGCGTCCGTCTGGCCCCCATAGGGCGCGCCCGGCGGGTTGTAGTTGTGCACACACGCAGCCTCCTGCAGAGACCCTGTGTCCGGTCCGGAGACCAGCCTGCCCTTTACGATCAGCACGGGGAAGTCGGTCCGATAAGGCTCCATGAGATTCCAGCCGTCGAGGGTCACTGTGCCTAGCCC
>JAGOQT010000190.1 GCA_018007255.1 Phycisphaerae bacterium
CGCCAACGCCACGCGCACCTCGGCCCGAGCCGGGTCCTTCGTGACGGAATTCCACTCCGCCGCAATGTATCGGGAAGGCTTACTGACGAACGGAAGAATATCGCTGGTGATCGCAGCCTTGTACGAGACCGCCAGGGTCATTCATTATTCCCCTTCGGAAGGGGATGATAGACCAGCGAGTGGCCAATTGCAACCGCGAAGCCCGCGCGCAACACCCCGGCATGCCCGCCGGACGCACGGTTGAACAACCGCGGAACAATCGGCCGGCGCACGCCGGAAGAGCGGCCCGGATCTGAAGGCATCGGGACGGCCTGCGGCGGGGGCGTGCCCTCAGGAATTCGCCGTCGGCATTGGGTTGATGGTCAACAGGAGCTGCTTTTCCGCCTTGGCCAGGTCGGCAAAATTCTTCTGGCCGAGCACCGCCATCATTTTATCCTGGGCGTCCTGCCAGACCGAATGGATCGGGCAGAGCGTGTCCCGGCTGCAATCGCCCGGCGCTGCCAGACAGACGTTCAAATGGATGGGGCCTTCCACGGCCTCAATGACATCCTTGATCGTGACCTCAGTGGCGGGCCGAGCCAAGGAGAACCCGCCCTTGGCCCCTCGATGCGACTTCACGAGCCCGGCCTTGGCCAGGGCCTGGATATTGCCGTGGATCCACAGGGGCGACTGGGTGGCAGCAGACGCCTCGGCCGCGTCCAGGCTGACGCCCAGAGACCTGGCAGGTCCGGCCTTGAGGGCATTGGCTGCTGCCGCAACGCCCGCGGCGGAGTGGCCGAGCAGGGCCCAGTTGCCCAGGTTGGCGACGAACAAGGGGGTGTCCTGGAGTTGGCTGACGCCGCTGGCATCGGCCTTGCCGATCTTGGGGCTGCTGGCAATGAACTGGCTGTAGTCCGATACAGGGACCAGGATCGAAAGGCCGTTCAGAATGACCTCTGGGTCCTTGACCTCCCCGGCCGGTGCTACGGCAAACGCGGCAAACACCCCGTCTGTCTTGATGCCCGTCAGCATGGGATTGCCCAGGACTTGGCCCAGCTGCATCTTGGCCATCATGCCCACGTTGATCGGCGATGCCCCCGCCAGAAACTGGTCGACCTGGACGAGGGTCTGGTCCAGGTTGTTGATCCGCACACAGAACAGGGAATCGGCCGGGATCATCCTCAGGGCCGCATCCTGGGCCCAGAGCCCGGACGCCCAGACCATGCCCATCAAGAGCCCTATGACAGCGATCCTCCGCACCTGTCTTGCCCCAATCATGGTTGTTCTCCCTTCATCAATGGACCAAAGAGGTTGAGCCTATCTGCCCACCCGGACGGGTGAGCCATAGGCCCTCGTATTGGCTAAGGTCACAGGCTTGCCTGTCAAGACCTCCGACAAAGCCTTCTCCACATAGTTGACGGCCGGACCTGGGGTTTGTCCGTTGGGCGCGTTATCGATCGCGCCGGCGTAGACGATCATCCCCTTGGCATCGACCACGATCAGCTCAGGCGTTCGGGTCACGCCGTATTCCTTTGCCGTCCGGCCTGAGCGGTCCGCCAGGATCGGGTAGGGGAGCTTGTACCGGTCGACCAGCCTCTTGTTGAACTCCGGGGCGCTCCTGGCCGCACTGTGGACGGCCAGCCACACAACGCCCTTGTCCTTGAAGAGGGCGGCCAGGCCGGCCATGGTGCCCCTGTCCGCGTGGTATCGCCAGAACGGGCAGTTCGGATCGGCCCACTCCAGGACCACGACCTTGCCCCTGTAGTCCATGAGCCTGACCGGCTTGTTCTCCGGGTCCATGAGGCTGAACAGGGGGGCCATGGTCCCCGCACGGTTGGCCAGGGTCTCCTTGCGCGCGGCGGCAGAGAGGGCCTGCTTGAGCCGGTTGAGCCTCTCATCCAGTGCGGCACCCTCGACCCTGAACTCCCTCTCCCTGCCGGACATGAACTGCCTGACCCGGTCGCTGGTCTGCGTGGCCTTCTCCCTGATGGCGGTTTCGAGGATGGCCTGGAGCTCATCCATCAGGGCCTTGTGTCCGGACCTGAGCCTCTGGATCTGCATCTCCAGATCCGCGATCTCCTGGTCACGGGGAAGGCCGCCCGCCCAATTGGGCCGATCCGGGCCCGCCAACCTCTGCGCGACGGGCCGGTCCGCCTGAGGGGGCTGCGCACCCTGGCAGAGGCCCGTTGTCGCCGCGCAGAGCAAGGCCCATGCGAGCGCAGCCACAGTGACGATCCGTCGTCCGTGCATCGATCGATCCTCCCAGAAGTCAGGACGTCTGTTTCCCAAGCCCAACAGGATAGCATATCCACGCCTGCCTGCACAGGGCCCACTTCACAGGACGTCTGGGGCACAGGAATCTTCAGGGCGCATGCACACGGGGCCCCGGGTCAGATCGCCTGTCTGACCTGCCGGACGAACCGGCCGACCTCGGCCAGCATCCTGGGCTTGTCGGGCAGGTGCTCCTCGATCAGTCCCACGAGTTTGGAGCCGATGATGACCCCGTCCGCGCCCGCGTCGGCCACCGCAGCCGCGTGTTCCGGCTTGCTGATCCCGAATCCCACACACACAGGGATTGGAGTGACCCGTTGGATCCGCTGGATCAGGTCGGCCAGGCCGGCGGAGAGCTGGTCCCGTGTGCCGGTGACCCCCAGGACAGAGACCGTGTAGATGAACCCCGTGGTCTTGGCGGCCACGGCCCTGATCCGCTCAGCGGGGGTGTTGGGGGTGACCATGAAGACCGTGTCCATGCCCGCGGCCTGGGCGGGCCGGCACACCTCATCCGCGTCATCGATGCTCAGGTCCGCCACGAGCACGCTGTTGACCCCCGCCGCGGCTGCGTCGCAGAAGAACCGGTCCGTACCGTACTGCCAGATCAGGTTGTAGTACATGAGCAGCCCGATGGGCACATCGCGAAAGGCCTTGATCCGGTGGATCAGGGCCAGGGCCTTCTCCGGGGTCATGCCCGCGTTCAGGGCCCGGATGTCGGCCCTCTGGATGACCGGACCGTCGGCAATGGGGTCACTGAACGGGATGCCCAGCTCCAGGACGTCTGCGCCTGCGTCAAGGGCCGCGCAGATCACGTCGAAGGAGGTCTCCTCATCCGGGTCGCCCAGCACGAAGAAGGGGATCAGGGCCGTGCGTTCATGCCCGAGCACGTCTGCGTAGGTCTTCATTTGGCCTCCACTGAGACCCGGGGACCCTCCATGGTCTCCGGTCTGGTCCGGATGAAGGCATCCACGTCCTTGTCCCCTCGGCCGCTGAGGTTGATGACGACCATGTCGTCAGGCTTGAAGCGGCCGGCTTGACCACAGACCCAGGCCACAGCATGTGCACTCTCGAAGGCGGGGAAGATCCCTTCCGAGCGGGCCAGGAGGAGAAACGCATCGAGGACCTCAGGGTCCGTTGCGCTGACGTATTCTGCACGGCCCGTGGCCTGCAGGTGGCTGTGTTCAGGCCCGACGCCAGGGTAGTCCAGTCCCGCGCTGATCGAGTGGGACTCGAGGATCTGGCCGTGGTCGTCCTGGAGCACATAGGACTTGGCCCCATGCAGGATGCCGGTGCGGCCCCTCTCCAGGGTGGCGGCGTGCTTGCCCGTGTCCAGACCGTGGCCGCCCGCCTCGACGCCTACCAGCCGGACACCCGGACAGTCCAAGAAGGCGGCGAAGATCCCGATCGCATTGGATCCTCCCCCCACGCACGCGACCACCGTGCCGGGCAACCGGCCGAACCGGTCCAGGCACTGCGCACGGGTCTCCTCGCCGATGACCTGCTGAAAATGCCTGACGATCGCGGGGTATGGATGGGGGCCCGCGGCGGTTCCGAACAGATAGAAGGTGTCCTCCGCGTGGGAGGTCCAGTACCGGAGTGCGTCGTTGATCGCGTCCTTCAGGGTACCGCTGGCCCCTCGCACAGGCACGACCTCTGCGCCCAGGAGCTTCATCTTCTGGACGTTGTGCCGCTGCCGTTCGATGTCCGTGGTGCCCATGAAGATCCGGACCTCCATGCCGAGCTTGGCGCCGATCGTGGCGCACGCCAGGCCGTGCTGGCCCGCGCCGGTCTCCGCGATGAGCTTGGTCTTGCCCATGTGCTTGGCGAGCAGGCCCTGTCCCAGGGCGTTGTTGAGTTTGTGGGCGCCTCCGTGCACGAGGTCCTCCCGCTTGAGCAGGACAGGACAGCCGACCTGGTCGCTGAGGGCCGGGCTGCGATAGAGGGGCGTGGGCCTGCCTGCGTAATCGCGGGACAGGTCGGTGAGTTCCTGCACGAAGCGGGCCTCCCCTCGCAGCCGATCAAAGGCCTCCTCCAGTTCCTCCAGCGCGGGGATCAGGACCTCCGGCACATAGAAGCCGCCAAACTCGCCGTATCTGCCTTGGTGTCTCATACCGGGTCTCTCCGATTCCTCATCCCCGCAGGTAACGGATGTTCTCGAACAGGGTCCGCATCTTGGCGGGATCCTTGTGCCCGGGCCTGGACTCCACGCCGCTGCAAAGGTCGATCCCGTACACTCCCAGAGAGATCGCCTCCGGGGCATTCTCCGGGGTGATGCCGCCGGCCAAGAAGAACCGCTTCTCCAGGTTGCGAATCAGGCCCCAGTCGAAGGTCAGGCCCGTTCCGCCGTGCAACTCCGGATGAAACGCGTCCAGGAGCACGGCGTCGACCGGATACAACTCGGCCCGTTCCACGTCTGCCTTGTCCCTGACCCGCAGGGCCTTGATGACCTTCACGGCGTCGTTGGCCAGGGATTGACAGAACGCAGGGGACTCGTCACCGTGGAGTTGAACCCAGTCCAGATGGCACCAGGTGACGGCCTGGCGTATGGCCTGGAGGGGGGCATCCACGAACACCCCGGCCAGCTCCACGAATCCCGGGAGGCGCCGTGCGATCGCCGCCGCCTTGGGTACGGGGATGAAGCGAGGACTGTCAGGGCAGAAGTTGAACCCCAACAGGTCCGCTCCCATCTCGGCCGCGGTGATGGCGTCCTCATAGGTCGTGATCCCACAGATCTTGACCTTGGTGACCAGCATCGGTTCCTCTTTCGTCAACGGTTCGAAACCCGGATCAGGGTCTCCAGGCACGCGAGGGCCTTGCCCTCACGAATGGACTGATCCGCCAGAAGCATACCGGTCTGGAGGCTGCCTGCAAGGCCCCCGACCAGGATGGCTGCAGCCGCGTTGAGTACGACAATATCCCGCTTGGGGCCCGCCAGCCGTTGCTCCAGGATCGCCCGGAGGGCCTGGGCGCTCTCCTGCGCAGTCTCGATCCTCAGGTCTTCGAGCTTGGCCTCCTGTAGTCCAAGATCGGCCGGATCCAGATGGCCGGCGGAGATGACCCCCTCCTTCAACTCCACAACCCGCGTGGGGCCTGCGGTACTGATCTCGTCCAGACCGCTGCTGTGCACAACCAGGGCGTGATGGGTGCCCAGGATCTTCAAGGCCTGGACGATCGTATCCATCAGGACCCCATCCGCCACGCCCATGACCTGCCGGTTGGCGCCTGCGGGGTTGGCCAACGGACCGAGCAGGTTGAAGACCGTCCTGAAGCCCAGGGCCTTGCGTATGGGCTGTACCAACCTCATGGCCGGGTGGAACGCCGGCGCGAACAGGAACCCGATGTGGGCCTCCCGGATGCATCGGGCCGCCACGTCAGGTCCCGGGTCGATCTTCACGCCCAGGGCCTCGAGCACGTCGGCTGACCCGCACTTGCTGGTGATCCCGCGGTTGCCGTGCTTGGCCACATAGACGCCCGCACCTGCGGCCACAAGGGCAGCGCCCGTGGAGACGTTGCAGGTCTTGACCGCGCCTCCGCCCGTGCCGCAGGTGTCGACCAGGTCGCGGATCCCGACCTGTACCGTGTTCGCGTGGCTCCGCAGGGAGGTGGCCAGCCCCGCAATCTCAGGGGCTGTGACCCCCTTGGTCCGGAGGGCGGCCAGCAGGGCGGCAACCTGGACATCCGGAACCTCCCCCGCGAAGATGGCGTCCAAGGCAGCCCTGGCCTGGTCGAATCCAAGGTCCCTGCCTGCCAAGACGATATTGAGGAACTCGCCGATCGCGGCCATGACATCCACTCCTGCATTCCTTCCTATGCGGGCTCCGCCGGCAACGCCATTGCGTCCATGGCCAAGATGTTCTCGATGATCCTGCCTCCCGCCGGCGTCAGGATGCTCTCCGGATGGAACTGGACGGCAAACATGGGGTACTCCCTGTGCTCGACAGCCATGACCAGGCCGTCGCACTCCGCCGTGACCCGCAGGCAGTCGGGCACACGGGTGGCCACCAAGCTGTGGTAGCGCCCGGCCTGCATGGGGGTCTCGATCCCTGCGAACACGCCCTTGGCGTCATGCAAGACGGGGGAGGGCTTGCCGTGCATCGGTTGGGGCGCACGGCCCACGGTGCCGCCCAGGCACTCCACGATCACCTGAAGCCCCAGGCAAACCCCGAAGATCGGCACCTTGCCCTTGAGACGGTCTACAGCCGCCATCGAGACGCCTGCGGATCTGGGGTTGCCCGGCCCGGGAGAGATGACCAGCCAGTCCGGTCTGAGCCGGTCCACCACACCCAGCAGTTCCTCCAGGGCCATGTCGGCCCGGTACACGGTGGTCCGACAGTCCCGCTTGGCGAAGTCGTCCACGAGGTTGTAGGTGAACGAGTCGAAGTTGTCGATGAACAACACGTTCTTCATGGTCCTCTCCCTCTGTCAGCGGCCCCGGATCGCGAGCAGACACGAGCGGGCCTTGTGCTCGGTCTCCTCAAACTCGGTCTTGGGCACGCTGTCGTGCACGATCCCCGCGCCCACACGGACGTACGCCTTGTGATCCCTGACCTGGATGGACCGGATGGTGATGCAGCTGTCGAACTGGCCGTCCACGGTCAAGTACATCACCGCCCCCCCGTAGTAGCCCCGCTTGGTCCGCTCCAGGCGGCGGAGGATCTTCATGGCCTCGATCTTGGGCGCCCCGGTCAGGGTCCCCATGTTCATCGTAGCCAGGTACGCACTCAGGGCATCTAGGGACCTCGCCAGGGTCCCCTTGACGTTGCTCACGAGGTGCTGCACCGATTCATACTTCTCCGCCGTGAGCAGTTCCGTGACCACGCGACTGCCCGGCTCGGAGACCCGGGCGATGTCGTTGCGGGCCAGATCCACGAGCATCATGTGCTCGGCCAGCTCCTTGCGGTCGATCTTGAGCTCGGCCTCATACCGGAAGTCCGTGTCCGGGTCGATGACCTTGCCCAGTCGGCCCCTCGGCTTGGTCCCGGCGATGGGCCGGATCTCCACGATGCGTTCAGCCAGACCGCTGACCCGGAGGTTCAGCTCGGGGCTGGAGCCCAGAAGCGTCGTCTGAGGGGTCTTGAGGTAGAACATGTAGGGCGACGGGTTCAAGAGGCGAAGTCGATGGTACACCTCCAGGGGCTCGTCCGGACAGGGCTCGATGCGCGTGCGGCTGAGCACCCCCTGGAAGATGTCCCCATCCAGGATGTGCTGCTGGGCGGCCCGCACCATCTCCTCGTAGGTCGCTTGGTCCGTGTCCGTGCACGGCTGGGGCAGCGGCCCGGCATAGATCCGGGGCCGAGGCGGGTCAAACCGGAGCATGTTGGCGTAGTAGTCAAAGCACTCCTGGGCCTCGGCGATGGCGGCTTGGGGCTGGTCGTCCGTCACAATGACATTGACCACCACGTAACCCTGCCCGGTCTCATGGTCCAGCAGAAAGATGTTGTCCGCGAAGTAGAGTTCATAGTCCGGGTTTCCGAGCAGATCTTCGCGGTTCCGCGGAAGGGTCTCGAACTGGTCGATGAAGTCGTAGCTCAACGCCCCCAGAAGGCCGCAGGTCACGCGGAAGGGCTTGCTGGCCAGGTGAAAGGCAAAGGCCACGGCCCGCAGCACATCCATCTGGTTGGTCGAGGTCAGCCGAGTCCGTT
>JAGOQT010000191.1 GCA_018007255.1 Phycisphaerae bacterium
CACGTGGTGCAGGGCTACCTCAGCCAGGGCTTCGCCATCGAGCCCCTGGACACGATCGTGGCGACCCACCACGAGCTGTTCGGCCAGTCCGCGGTGCGGCGGGTGCAGCGGCCCATGCGCCAGACCGTTGCGGTGGACTCCCTGGCCGATCTGCAGGACGGCGACTATGTGGTCCACGCCTCGTACGGGATCGGGAGGTTCTCCGGGATGGAGGTCCTGGAGGAGAAGGGGGGCAGGGCCGAGTACCTGGCCATCGAGTATGCGGACCAGGTCAAGATCCACGTGGCCGTCAGCAACATCACACTCGTCCAGAAGTTCATCGGGACCAGCCCCAAGCGACCCAAGCTCAGCAAGGTGGGGTCCAAGCGGTGGCAGAAGCAAAAGGAGAAGGTCGCCGCCTCGGTCCAGGACCTGGCCGCGGAGCTGCTGGCCACCCAGGCCCGGCGGCAGGTCGTAGGGGGGGTGGCCTTCGGCGCGGACTCGCACTGGCAGAAGGAGTTCGAGGAGTGCTTCGCATACCCCGAGACGCCCGATCAGAGCACGGCCCTGGCTGAGATCAAGGCGGACATGCAGCGTCCCACGGCCATGGACCGTCTGCTCTGCGGCGACGTGGGATACGGCAAGACCGAGCTGGCTATGCGTGCCGCGTTCAAGGTCGTCGAGCACGGCCGGCAGGTGGCGGTCTTGGTGCCGACCACGGTCCTGAGCGTCCAGCACGGGAGGACCTTTGCCGACCGGTTCGCGGACTTCCCTGTGTGCGTGGAGGTGCTGAACCGGTTCCGGACCCAGCGAGAGGCCGCGGAGATCCTGGACCGGGCCCGCCAGGGCCGGGTGGATGTCCTGATCGGGACCCACCGGCTCCTCAGCGGCGACGTGCAGTTCAAGGACCTGGGCCTGCTCATCATCGATGAGGAGCAGCGGTTCGGCGTGGAGCACAAGGAGCGGCTCAAGCGGATGCGGGTCGATGTGGACATCCTGACCATGACCGCCACGCCGATCCCCAGGACCCTGCACATGTCCTTGTTGGGGCTTCGGGACATCTCCTCCCTGGCCACCCCGCCCCTGGATCGGCGGAGCGTGGTCACGGTCGTGACTCGGTCCACGCCCCAGACGATCCGCAAGGGGATCGTGCAGGAGATCGGGCGGGGGGGCCAGGTCTTCTTCCTGCACAATCGCGTGAAGACCATCGACAAGCGGGCCTGGGAGATCCGCAAGCTCCTGGCGGACACCGGGGCCCGGATCCGGGTCGCACACGGCCAGATGGGCAAGGCCGAGTTGGAGGAGGCCATGGTCGAGTTCGTGGAGGGCAGGGTGGACGTCCTGGTCTGCACCACGATCATCGAGTCCGGCCTGGACATCCCGAACGCGAACACGATCTTCATCGAGGACGCGGACCGGTTCGGCCTGGCCGAGCTCCACCAGTTGCGGGGCCGGGTCGGGCGGTACCGGCACCGCGCGTATGCGTATCTGCTGCTGCCCCCGTTGCGGCCGGTCTCGCCCATTGCCACGCGGCGGCTCAAGGCCATCGAGGAGTACTCGCAACTGGGGGCCGGATTCAAGATCGCCCTGCGGGACCTCGAGATCCGGGGCGCGGGCAACATCCTGGGCGACGAGCAATCCGGCCACATCCAACTGGTGGGCTACCAGATGTACTGCGAGCTCTTGGCCGATGCGGTCCGCCGTCTCAAGAACGAGGCCGTGGAACCCGTGCCCCGCGTGGCCATGGACCTGGGATTCGCTGCGTCGATCCCCAAGGCCTACATCCACTCGGACCGCCTCCGCATGGACGTGTACCGCAGGATCGGTCAGGCCTCCAGCGCCGCGGGTCTGGACCAGATCGCCGCGGAGCTCCGGGACGTGTACGGCCCGATCCCCGAGGAGGTGGACCGCCTCCTGCAGACGGCCCAGATCCGCCTGGGTGCAGGGGCCGCGGGCGTGGCCGGGATCACGGTTGCCGGGGCCCGCGACGGGGGCGCCCTGGTCTTCGGCTTCCACTCGGCCCTGGGCGACCGGGCCCACCGGCTCTTTGCCCGGGTAAAGGGTACGGTCCGCATCCCGGATCCCAAGACCGTGCGCGTCGAGCTGCCCGCTGCCTACTTCGAACCCGGGACCTTGCTGACCGTGCTGCGGAGGATCTTCTCGTGAGGGCCCGGACCTGAGCGTCCCTTCCCGCACCGTATCCGGTCGCCCCGTCAGCGGGCACTGCTGTACAGCCAGGCCTGGGCCAGCACGGCCAGGTCCTGTGCATTGACCCGGCCGTCTTGGTTCAGGTCCTCGCGGAGGTCCGGGGGGGGATCGACCAAGCCCGACCCATCTGTGGCCAGAAAGGCCGCCTCAGCCTGGCCCAAGGCATAGTCGTAGATCCGAAACTCGTCGATCAGCCCGTCGTAGTGCCCGATCCAGCCCGTGCCGATGGTCAGAGACTCGATGGGGATCGCGTCCTGGGGCGGGCCTGCCTGCTGGGCGTACACGGAGCCGTTGAGGAAGATGGCCATGTGGCCGGAGCGGAGGTCTGCGGTGAAGCACCAGTGGTTCCATCGACCGGCCCACTCGGACCGGTCGTGATGGGCCCCGCACAGGGAGTTCTCCACGGTCCAGGGTCGGCCGAAGTGCCATTGGTATCGTCCGGGCACGTCCCACTGGCCCAGGCCGATGTGCAGGACCGGGTCTGTGGTTCCGTATTCGAAGTCGGAACACACGAGGCTGTCCGTCCAGTGCAGGGAGTCCTCGCCCCGTTGCCAGAAGGCGATGGTCACTCCCTTGTGGGCCGGGTCGAACAGGTCCCCTGCGCGGGTCACGCGGACGTGGTCCGGGGGCAGTTCCACGTCCTGGGTCCCGGACACGAGCATCGCCAGTCCGATCCGTCCGTCCACAAACTCCGGAGACCCTTCGAGCCGGCCGTGGGCGGACCCCATGCTGTCCTCTGCATTGCCGTCGAATCGGTACCACGCAACGGGCGAGTTCGGCTCTTGCACGGGGACCTGGATCGGGCCGCCCTCGAGCCAATGATCGGCCATCTGCACCAGGTCGCCGCAGTCGACCCGGCCATCCGCATTCAGGTCCGTCCTGAAGGGCGGCTGCACCTCGTTCCCGTCCCGATAGAGGACGATCGAATCCAGGCCGATCTGGCCCCACACGCCCCAGGACGGGTCGTTCGGCTCAAAGGCCAGGCCCACCACGATCTGCTCGATCCGGGATCGATCCAGTCCGGCGAAGGCCTCAAGGGGGATCCTCCAGACCCGCCACTGCGGGTCGGTGACCGCGTGCGGGTCCTCGCACCGGACGGTGCAAGTCTGCAGGCCGTCGGAGAGCCCCAGGTAGAGGTAGGTCTGCGCAGGGTTGTCCGCGAGCCCGTGCACAGCCAGTTCCAGGGTGTCGGCCCCGGTGGCCGCCCAGTCCTGAGGCGGGTCGAATCCGCGGGCCACGCCCGTGCATTCGTTCGCGTACACGCCGAAGTGCACGATCAGGGAACTGCAGCCCTCGTACGGGGGGACCTCGGACCACTGCCCCGCGAGCTCGGTCCTGGCGAACCAGCCCTCGTGGAGCACCCAGGCCGCGCCCGAAGACTCGAGGTCGTCGATCCCCATGCGGTCCGCAACCTGGAACGTCCAGAGGTCTCCCTTCCGGACCTGGGGGTCCCCGTGTTCGGCGACCTCGTCCACGCGCCAGAAGTACTGCCTGCCCAACTCCAGGAAGCCGGGGTCGAAGCTCGTGCCCTCCTGGGGCTGCGGGGGCTCGGTCACGGGCAGGGCCCCCTCGTTGGCGTCTGCGGCCTGCTTGCCGAAGTAGACGGTGTGGCGGTCCGCGCCCAGACCGGGCCGCCAGGTCAGGATCGTGCGGGGGCAGACCTCGCGGGCGAGGTTGCCCGGGTTGGGATACGCGGCCACGGGGCCCTGTGGGGCCACGATCCGTGCGCGGACGCTTCCCACGTCAAAGCCCGGAGATCCGCCCCCCAGTCCGAGCGAGAGGATCCGGACCGTGGTGGGTACGAAGGGCACGCGCACGCTGGCCAGGTCCATCTGGATCACCGTGGTCGGCTGGCCGCCCGTGGACTCGGCTGCAGCCACCCCAACGGGATAGGGGTCGTGAGCCCCATCGCCCAGGAGGATCAGCGCCCGTTCCCCCATCCTCCCCTGTTCGGTCAGGATCAGGTCCGGGCCCGGCCCGTCCCCGATGGGTCCGCAGAACCCCAGCTCGATCCAGTGGTCCGTGGGCAGGGTGACGCCGGACTGCCCGGACGGAGGAGGACCCACCAGGCAGGCGTCGGGATCCACGGGAACCGGGTATGTGCCGTTCAGGTCCATGCCGGTCCAACAGTCGTTGTCCGGGTCGGACAGGGCGACCCGCATGCAGGGGTACTCGAAGACCCCGACAGGGTCCGAGGGCTTGGCCGGCCGCACGCACACAGCGAACAGGCCGAACCACGCCAGCATGATTGACCGCGTCTTCATGTCCACGGACCTGCGAGGGGACCTCCGTACGGGGACATCCGTCTGTGCCTTAGAGGCCATTGTACAGCCTGCGGCGGGGGCCTCCAAGCAAAAAGGGAGTCCCGTGCTTGCAAAGGGTCGGCCGTCCGGGCAGAATGTCGGGCGTCGGTTGGACTGATGCCGTGTCCGGGTTGCCGCGAAAGGAGGTAGACCGTGCCCTTGTTCGAATACCGCTGCCAGTCCTGCGGGCATGTGGCGGAGTTCTTGGAGAAGGGCCGTGCGAGAAACAAGCACGTCTGCCCCCAGTGCAAGAGCCCGGACCTGAAGAAGCTGCCCTCGGGCTTTGCCGTGGGCCGCAGTCCTGAGCCCCCTGCGTCCTGTCCCTCCTGCCCCGGCGCCCCGTGTTCCCCTGATCGCTGCGGGATGGGCGACTGTCCGATGGGTTAGGACCCGCGAAGGAATAAGCTAAACGTTTACCATCTCATCTTCGGGCCATCTTGGGCCGCTCCTCAATCGCGAAATCCTCGACGTAGAAGGGCACTACGCCTCCGGTTTCGCTCAATCCTCGCGTCCCAATCTGACCCCAATCTGAGCGGCAAACCTCTACTCTATTTCTTCGCGGGTCCTTAGCGGCCTGGTGTGCGGGCCCCTTGAGTCCCGCTCACAGGGTCCAACCCTTGCGGTACTCGTAGTGCAGGTGGTCGTTCGCTTCCTGCACGTTGGTGATCCTGCCCTGGTCGCCGTCCCACAGCAGCCTTGTGCCCGGGAACCGCAGGGCCACGTTTCCCAACAGGGCCACCTGGGTGAGCAGACCCGCGACCTCGAAGTTCGAGCTTGCAGCCGTACCCCGCTTGCAGGCCTCGATCCACTCCTGATGGTGGCCCTCCACGCGGGGCAGGGTCCTGGCCGGGCGTGTGTAGCCGCGCATGAACGACTGGGGGATCAGACGGGGCTCGCCGCTGTGGCTGTTGCAGAGGAGCTTGCCCTTGTCGCCCTTGAAGACCACGCCGCCCATGTTGTTGCCCATGCGGAGCCCTTGCTCCAACTCCTCGGGCCGCTCCGGCGTCAGGCCCCCGTCGTACCAGGTCATCTTCACTGGGGGCAGGTCGCCCCTAGCGGGGAACTGATACCGGATGATCGAGGCCTGCGGAAAGCTCTCTTTGTTCACGGGCTTGTCCCAGGTGAACGTGGGCACGAACTGGGAGAAAGAGGCCTCCACGCTCGTGGGGTGTCCCAGTTTCAGGGCGACTATCACGGGGTCCATGTTGTGGCAGGCCATGTCCCCGACCGCGCCGGTCCCGAACGCCCACCAGCCGCGCCAGAGGCTCGGGGCGTACGCGGGGTGATAGGGCCGGTGCTGCGCAGGCCCCAGCCAGAGGTCCCAGTCCAGTGTGTCCGGCACGGGCGGCGTCTCCACAGGCCTGCTCGTCATGCCCTGGGGCCAGACCGCGTGGGTGGTCCACACGTCCACCTCGCGGACCTTGCCGATCGCCCCGTCCCAGATCCACTCGCACATGAGCTTCATCCCCTCGCCGGAGTGGCCCTGGTTGCCCATCTGGGTGGCCTTCTTGGACATGCGGGCCTCGGCCATGAGCAGCCGCGTCTCGTGGATCGTCTTGCACAGGGGCTTCTCGCAGTAGAGGTGCTTGCCCATGCGCAGGGCGGTTAGGGCCGCCACTGCGTGGGTGTGGTCCGGCGTGCCCACGATCACCGCGTCGATGTTCTTGTCCTCCTTCTCCAGCATGACGCGGAAGTCCTTGTATTGGGTCGCCTTGGGGAAGTCCTTGAACAGACCTGCGGCATTCCTGGAGTCCACGTCGCACAGGGCCACGATGTTCTCAGAGGAGCACCCCCGGACGTCCGCAGCGGCCTGACCCCCCGCGCCCACGCTGGCGATGTTCAGCCTCTCGCTCGGGGGCGTGTATCCGGGTCCACCCAGCACGTGCCGGGGCAGGACCATGAAGGCCGCTGCTGCCGCTGTGTGCTGCATGAACTCCCGCCTGCCCTTCACCGGGTCCTGCTGGGATGTCGTCTTGTCTGTCATACGAGAGGCCCTTTCGATTCGGTCCATTCTGCCGGACCTTACGTACCACTTTCCGCCCCAAGGTCAAGGGTCTCTCGCGGCCCGGGGTCGCGCCCGCGGCCTGCTCGGCCAAGGCCGAGCCCGGCAAGCCTGCCGCATCCTTCGCCCGGGATGCTATAATGCCTGCATGTACGACCTCCTCAAGAGCCACATCCTCCACCTGATGCAGAAGGACGGGACCCCGCGGAGGCTGGGCCTGCTGCAGGAGGAGTTGGGGATCGGGCGCGAGCACAGGCCCTCGTTCCTGGGGGCAGTGGAGGCCCTGTCCAAGGAGGGCCGCGTCATCGTCGGCCCTGGAGACCTCATCCAGCTCCCGTCCCTCTCCGGTGAGATCACCGGGGTCTTCAGGGGCCACGCCCGGGGATATGGGTTTGTCGAGGCCCGGCAGGTCCAAGACGAGGGCGACGTGTTCATCCCCGCCAAGGCCACGGGCGGCGCAATGACCGGGGATCGGGTCGTGGCCCGGATCACACGCAGGGACGCGGACACGGATGGGGGCCGGCTGACCGGGCGGATCGTCCAGGTCCTGGAGCGGGCCCACACCTCCGTGGTCGGGGTTGCCCGCAACGTGGAGGACCGGTGGGTCGTGCACCCGGACGGGGGCGACTTCCTCCGCCCGATCCAGATCGACGGCGTGGACGGGCGCCGGGTCCGGGACGGAGACAAGGTGGCCGTGCGGATCGGGACCTATCCGACCGGGTCGCAGCCTGCCCGGGGTGTGATCCAGGACGTGCTGGGCCGTCCGGGCCTGCACGACACGGAGATCTCCGCGATCATCCGGCGCCACGGTCTGTGCGACGTGTTTGACGAGTCCTGCGAGGTGGAGGCCTGGAGGGCCAAGGCGGCCTATGACCCCGGGGACACGCGGGGCAGGCAAGACCTCCAAGAGGCCCTGGTCGTGACCATAGACCCGCCCGACGCCCAGGACTTCGACGATGCGATCAGTTTGACCCGCGACGGGCAGGGGGGCTGGGCCCTCGGTGTGCACATTGCGGACGTGAGTCACTTCGTGGTACAGGGCTCCGCACTGGACCGGGCCGCCCTGCAGCGGGGCAACAGCGTGTATCTGCCGAGCCGCACGCTCCCCATGCTCCCGGAGCTCCTGAGCAACGAGATCTGCTCCCTGCAGCCAGGCCGGCCCAGGTACGCCAAGAGCGTGCTGCTGACCTACGACGGGGACGGCCAGGTCCGATCCGCTCGTTTCGCCGACACGGTCATCCGCTCCAAGGCCCGGCTGACCTACACCCAGGTGGACCAGGTCCTCCAGGGCGACGGCAGCGGCCTGCCCGATCCTGTGGTGGCCCTGCTCCGCGACATGCGGACCCTGGCC
>JAGOQT010000192.1 GCA_018007255.1 Phycisphaerae bacterium
TGGCCCCACCCTGCTTGTTGTAGGCATCCACCAACTCAGCAGCCAATCGCTCCGCCAAGGGCTTTCCCTTCTTGCCGCGGGTCGACTGGATGATCCATCGGAAGGCCAACGACTGCTGCCTACGGGGCCCGACCTGCATGGGCACCTGATAGCTGGCGCCGCCGACCCGCTTGCTTCGGACCTCCAGCATGGGCTTGACGTTGTTGATAGCCGTTTCGAAGATCTCCACCGGTGGGACATCCTTGACCTTCTCGGCCACGATGTCCATGGCCCGGTAGAAGGCCTTCTGCGCCGTCTGCTTCTTCCCGTCCGACATCAGACAGTTGATGAACTTGGAGGCCAGCTTGCTATTGAGCCTGGGGTCCGGTTTCAGTTGTTCACTCGAATGGGTGAAGTGCTTTGCCATGTCTGCCTCGTCCAGATCCGCCCAACCTACTTGGCCCGTTTGGCGCCGTACTTGCTGCGCCCCTGCTTGCGGTTGGCCACGCCCGCGCAGTCCAACACGCCGCGAATGATGTGGTACCGGACACCCGGCAAGTCCCGCACGCGGCCCCCACGGATCAGGACCGTGCTGTGCTCCTGCAGATTGTGATCGACACCCGGGATATACGCCGTCACCTCCTGACCGTTGGTCAGACGGACACGCGCGATCTTTCGCAGGGCCGAATTGGGCTTCTTGGGCGTCATGGTCCGGACGATCAAGCACACCCCGCGCTTCTGCGGGTTGCCGCTGATATCCGAGATCCGGTTCTTCCCCTTGCGCTCTTTGCGGGGGCTTCTGACTAGCTGATTGATCGTTGGCATAGTCTCGTGTCTCGTCTCAAACGGAATCATCCACCCGGCGGCGCCAACCTACTCCATGCCCAGCGCCTGTCTAACCGCCGCGTCGGCCCGGGCGTCCGAATCCAGGCTGAACTTGACTTCCTCAAGCTCCTTGGGCACCGGCGCGGACACCAGGTGCTTGACCTTCATATCCAGATACGGCTTGAAGGCCGTACCCGCGGGGATCAGGTGCCCCAGGATCACATTCTCCTTCAAACCGATAAGGTCGTCCACTTTACCCGCCAGAGAGGCCTCTGTCAACACCTTGGTCGTTTCCTGGAAACTGGCCGCAGCAATGAAGCTGTCGGACCACAGGGAGGCCTTGGTGATCCCCAGCAGCAACGTCTTGGCCAAGGCAGGCTTGGGCTTCTTGCCCTTGGCGGGCTCTCCCCCGATGCCCTCGACCTTCTCGTGAATCCGGGCCAACTCCTGCTTGCTGATGACGTCCCCCTCCTTCAGGGGCCGCCCCGCCACCGCCGCCGCATCCCCCACGCTGGTGATCTTGAGGCTGGAGGCCAGGCGATCGTTCTCCTTGCGGAACTCGTACCGATCCACCACCTCGCCCGGCAGGAACCGGCTGTCCCCCACGGACTCAATCTCCACCTTGCGCATCATCTGGGAGGTGATGATCTCGACGTGCTTGTCGTCGATGTTCACGTTCTGCGACCGATACACGTTCTGGACCTCGGCGATGAGATACCGCTCCAGGGCCTCCTCTCCTTTGATCCGCAGGATATCGTGCGGAACCAGCGGACCGTCCGTCAGGGCATCGCCGGCCTCCACCAGGTCTCCCGCATGCACATTCAGGTGGCGGTCTCTGGGGACATGGTGCTCCTTCTCCATGCCGGACTCGCTGTGGATGCTGATCGTCATCTTCCCTTTGCGCTTGTCCGAGCGAAGCTCGATGCGCCCGCTGATCTCCGCCATGGCCGCCGGGTCCTTGGGTTTGCGTGCTTCAAAGACCTCCGTCACGCGGGGAAGACCCCCGGTGATGTCCTGGGTCCCTCCCGTGGCCCGGGGCTGGTGGGCCAGCAGCTCGCCGGCCTGCACCGTCTGCCCTTCCACGACCTCAATCCGAGCTCCAGCAGGCAGGTAGTGCACGTCCAGAATCTTGCCGTGGGAGTCCTCGATGATGACCTGCGGGTGCTTGTCCCCCTTGTGCTCGATCACGACGAGCTTCTCCGAGCCCATCGTCTGGCCGTCCGCCTTGCCCCGGGACTTGCCGCCCTTGGTCTTCTGATCCTCCGGTTGAACGGTCTCCCCCTCGACAATGTCCACGAACCGAATGCCCCCTTCGACCTCGGCCAAGATCGGGGTGCGGTGCGGGTCCCAGGCAAACAGAGTCTGTCCCGCCTTGACCTCCTGGCCGTGCTGCACGAGCAGCTCCGCTCCGTAGGGGACCTTGAACTTCGCCAGCTCGCGGTCCTTCTCATCCACAAGACCCACCTCGCCGTTGCGCTTCAGGGCCACCATGATCGGAGCCCCGTCCTTGGTATAGACCACCGCATGGAGGTCGCGGTATTCGACCTTGCCGGCACAGGTGGCCTTCTGGTCGCGCTCCAGGATGGCCCGGGAGGCCACGCCCCCGGTGTGGAAGGTCCGCAGAGTCAGCTGGGTGCCCGGTTCCCCGATGGACTGGGCCGCGATGATCCCCACGGCCGTACCTTCCTCGACCAACTGCCCCGTACTCAGGTCCCAACCGTAGCACTTGGCGCAGATGCCCATGGGGCTATCGCAGGTCAAGGGGCTTCGAACCCGGATCACGTCCAGGCCCATGGCCTCGATCTTGGCCGCAGCCTGAGGGGTGATGACCTCGTTCTCCCGGACGATCATCTCGTCCGTGATCGGGTTCCGGATGTTGTCTCTGGCGGTCCGGCCCACGATGAGCTTCGAGAGGGGCACGTCCACCTCCTCGCCTCGGCTGATCGCGGCCTTGGTGACCCCCTGGAGGGTCCCGCAGTCCCGCTCGAAGATGATCACATTCTGGGCCACGTCAATGAGCTTCCGGGTCAGATACCCGGAGTTCGCCGTCTTGAGAGCCGTGTCCGCCAGGCCCTTCCGTGCCCCGTGGGTGGAACTGAAGTACTCCAGGACGCTGAGGCCTTCGCGGAAGTTCGACTTGATCGGGGTCTCGATGATCTCGCCGCTCGGCTTGGCCATCAGAGCCCGCATGCCCGCCAACTGCTGGATCTGGTCGATGCTGCCCCGCGCGCCCGAGTCACTCATCAGGTAGATGGGGTTCAGGTAGGGAGACCCGTCCTCCAGGGTGTCTTCCTTCAGGCCTCGGATCATCTCGCTGGTCACCGCCACGCGGGCATTGGTCCAGGCGTCGATGACCTGGTTGTACCGCTCTCGCTCGGTCAGCACCCCGTCGAGGTAGTTCTTCTCGATCTTGCTGATCCGCTTCTCCGTCTCCCCGATGATCGCCTGCTTCTTGGCAGGGATCTTCAGATCGGTCAAACCGAAGCTGATCCCCGCGAGGGTGGCATGCCTGAAGCCGATGTCCTTGATCTGGTCCAGCAGGTCCACGGTGGCCGCAGAGCCGGCGTACTGCAGGCAATCGCTGATCACCCGCCCCAGCTTCTTCTGGGCCATGGCCATGTTGTAGAACGGCATGCGGCTGGGCAGGATGTCGTTGAAGATGCACCGGCCCACCGTGGTCTCGATCACCCGGGTCGCCGAAGTCCCGGCGACGTCCTTGCCCCTGGGTTCCTCTCGGTCTCCGATCACCAACTTGGCGGGGATCCGCACGCGGATCTTCTGGTGCAGGGTGATCTTCCCGGCCTCATAAGCCAGCATGGCCTCAAAGGGGTCGCGGAACGCCGGCATCGGCACCGGGGCGGGAGCCGGGGCCCCTGCCTTGCGGAGTTCGTCGATGGCCACGGTCAGGTAGTAGTTCCCCATCACCATGTCCTGGGATGGGCTGACCATGGGCGAGCCGTTGGCGGGCGAGAAGATGTTGCCCGTGGTCATCATGAGGATGTAGGTCTCGGCCAGGGCCTCCACCGAGAGCGGAAGGTGAACGGCCATCTGGTCGCCGTCGAAGTCCGCGTTGAACCCCTTGCAGGCCAACGGGTGCAGCATGATCGCATTCCCTTCGACCAGGACCGGCTCAAACGCCTGGATGCCCATTCGGTGCAGGGTCGGCGCACGATTCAGGAGAACGGGGTGCTGGTGGATGACCTCTTCCAGGATGTCCCAGACCTGATCCTCCAGACGCTCGATCATCCGCTTGGCGCTCTTGATCGTGTCCGCGTACCCGTGCTGCTTGAGCCGGCGGATGATGAAAGGCTGATAGAGCTCAAGGGCGATCTTCTTGGGCAGGCCGCACTGGTAGAGCTTCATCTTGGGCCCCACCACGATCACCGAACGCGCGGAGTAGTCCACCCGCTTGCCCAGCAGGTTCTCGCGGAACCGGCCCTGCTTGCCCTTGATCATGTCGGTCAGGCTCTTGAGCGGGCGATTGTTGCTGCCCAAGACCGGCCGGCGGCACCGCCCGTTGTCCAGCAGGGCGTCCACCGCCTGCTGAAGCATCCGCTTCTCGTTGCGGATGATCACTTCGGGGGCGTTCAGGTCGATCAGCTTCTTGAGCCGGTTGTTCCGGTTGATGATGCGGCGGTACAGGTCATTCAGATCGCTGGTCGCGAAGTTGTCCCGCTCCAGCAGCACGAGGGGCCGAAGGTCCGGCGGAATCACCGGAATGGCCTCCAGGACCACCCAGGTGGGCTTGTTCTCGCTGTGCTTGATGTCGTTGATCAGTTTCAGCCGCTTGGTCAGATCCTTGATCTTCTGCTGGCTGTTCGTCTCCGTGATCGCCTGGCGGAGCTCCGCGCCGAGCACGTCCAGATCCAGCCGCTCCAGGAGACCCCGTACCGCCTCGGCCCCCATCCCCGCCTTGAAGGCGTTCCCGTACTTCTGAACGGCCTCGCGGTATTCGTCCTCGGTCAAGAGCTGCCCGACCTTCAGGGGGCTCTGGCCGGGATCCACGACCGCGTAGTCCTGGAAGTAGATCACCTTCTCCAGGTCCGAGCCCTTCATCGCCAGAAGCGTGCCCAGCCGGTTGGGAATGGACTTGAAGAACCAGATGTGCATCACGGGGGCGGCCAGGTTGATATGCCCCATACGCTTGCGCCGCACCCGGCTGTGCGTGACCTTGACGCCGCACCGGTCGCAGATGATCCCCTTGAACTTGGTGCCCTTGTACTTGCCGCACGCGCACTCCCAGTCCCGCTCGGGTCCGAAGATCCGCTCGCAGAACAGACCGTCCTTCTCGGGCCGATAGGTCCGGTAGTTGATCGTTTCGGGCTTGCGGACCTCTCCAAACGACCAACTCCGCACGTCGTTGGGACTGGCCAGCTGGATCTTCACTGAGCCGTAGTCGTTGATCCGATCGTAGATATTGACTAGCATACGCGCCCCTTCTTACCCGGAATTCGACACTACAACGCCGTGCTCCCGAGGAGCCGCTTCTTCTCCAGCTGGATGTTCAGGCCCAGGCCCCGGATTTCGTTGCAGAGTACGTCAAACGACAGCGGCGTGCCGGCTTCCAGGGAGTTCTGCCCCTTGACGATGGACTCGTAGATCTTGGTCCGGCCTTCCACGTCATCGCTCTTGACGGTGAGCATCTCCTGCAGGGCGTAGGCCGCCCCGTACCCTTCCAGGGCCCACACCTCCATCTCCCCGAACCGCTGTCCGCCCGTACGGGCCTTGCCCCCCAGCGGCTGCTGGGTGATCAGGCTGTACGGGCCCGTGGCCCGGGCGTGGATCTTGTCGTCGACCAGGTGGTGCAGCTTCATCATGTAGATCACGCCGATCGTGACCTGCTGGTCGAACGGCTCTCCTGTGCGCCCGTCGTACAACTGGGTCTTGAGATTCTTGGGCACGCGGACGAACAGCTCTTCCACCGGCGGGGCCTCGGCCCGGCCCTGCAGCTCCTTCTTGCGACGGGCCATCGCGTCGTTGGCCTCCTCGGTGAGCCGGAAGATGTCCTCCTCCGAGGCTCCGTCGAAGACCGGCGTCACGGCCCGGAAGCCCAACACCTGGGCCACCCATCCCAGGTGGGTCTCCAGGATCTGTCCCACGTTCATACGGCTGGGCACGCCCAGGGGATTGAGCAGGATGTCCAGCGGGGTGCCGTCCTCCAAGAAGGGCATGTCTTCCACCGGGAGGATCTTGGCGATGACGCCCTTGTTGCCGTGGCGCCCCGCCATTTTGTCCCCGATGGACAACTGCCGCTTGATCGCCACATAGATCTTCGCCATCTGCAGGACGCCGCTGGGCAGTTCGTCGCCGTGCTTGAGCTTCTCGGCCCTGTGTTTCCGCTCCTCTTGGATCTCGACGATCTTGTCCCAGTACCCCTTCACGGTCGCCTGGACCTCGTCGCGGAGCGACGCAGGCTTGACCCACTTGATGTCCCAGCCCTCGATCTGCTCGGTGATGACCTCATTGTCGTCGCTGACTCCGACCTTCTGTCGGGTTCGGGGATCGACGATGTCCACTTCGTGCTTGGCGCGGAGGGCCGCGATCATCTGGCGGAAGGTCGCACACTCTTTGGCCTTCATTTGGGCCTGGAACTGCTTGATCTCCTCGGCCAGAGCCTTCTTCTGCTCCTCCGTGCCCGCGCCGCGACGGGTGAACAACTCGGTCTTGATCACCACTCCTTCGTACCCGCTGGGCAGCTCCAAGGAATCGTTCTTGACGTCCTCGCCCGCCCGGCCGAAGATCGCGTGGAGCAGCTTCTCTTCCGGAGTCAACTCCACCTTGCTCTTGGGGACCACCTTGCCCACCAGGATGTCTCCGGAACAGACCCGGGCCCCCTCACGCACGATCCCGTTCTCATCCAGGTTGCGAAGGGCCTTCTCGCTGACGTTGGGGATGTCCCGCGTGAACTCCTCCCGGCCCAGCCGGGTCTCGCGCACTTCCGCCGTGAACTCGTCGATATGGATGCTCGTGAACACGTCGTCCTTGCAGAGCCGCTCGCTGACGATGATGGCGTCCTCGAAGTTGTACCCCTCGAACGACATGAAGCCCACCAGGACGTTCCGACCGAGGGCGAGCACCCCATGGTCCGTACCGCCCCCGTCCGCGATGATCTGGCCCGCACGGACCTTCTGTCCCAGGCGGACAACCGGCTCCTGGTTCAAGCAGGTCCGCTCGTTGAGGCCGATGAACTTCTCCAGCTTGTACTCATCCGTGTCGTCGATCACGATCCGCATGGCATCCACGGCCGTCACGGTCCCGGACCGCCTGGCCCGCACGACCATGCTGGAGTACCGGCCCATGATCTCCTCCATCCCGGTGCCGACCAAGGGAGCCTGGCTCCGGAGCAAGGGCACGGCCTGCCTCTGCATGTTGGAGCCCATCAAGGCCCGGTTGGCGTCGTCATGCTCCAGGAACGGGATCAAGGATGCGGACACCCCGACGATCTGCTTCGGCGAGACGTCGACGTACTCGACTTCGCTGCCCGCCACATGGGACAACTCACCGCCCTTGCGGGCCAGGATCATGCCGTCCGGAATCCTGGAGGTCTTCGGGTCCACGACGTCGGGGGGCGCAAAGACCGCCTTCATCTCTTCGTCTGCCCGCAGGTACACGACCTTGTCCGTGACCTTGCCCCGCTCGGCCTTCCGGTAGGGCGTCAAAAGAAAACCGTACTCGTCGACCGTGGTGAAGATGGCCAGCGAGGAGATCAGGCCGATGTTGGTCCCCTCGGGGGTCTCGATGGGACAGATCCGGCCGTAGTGGCTGATGTGCACGTCGCGGACCTCGAACCCTGCTCGCCGGCGGTTCAGACCGCCCGGTCCGAGGGCCGAGAGCCGCCTCTCATGCGTCAACTGGCTCAGGGCATTGGTCTGGTCCACGACCTGGCTCAGCTCGCCGCGCCCGAAGAAGAAGCTGATGCTGCTCGCCACGCTCTTGGAGTTGACCAGGTCCGCGATACGAGGCTTCTCCTCGGTGTCCCGCTTGCTGCTCATCCGCTCCTGGACGGTCTTGCGGATCTTCCAGAGACCCTTTCGGATA
>JAGOQT010000193.1 GCA_018007255.1 Phycisphaerae bacterium
GAGGGCTAGGGAGGGGCGCCGGCACCGGCGAGGGTCCGGCTGCCAGGCCGACAGCGAGGACGGGTGGCGGATCGCCAAGAGGGTCGGAGAGCTGGATATCGGCCAGGCCGTGGCCGTCAAGGACAGACAGGTCATCGCCGTGGAGGCCATCGAAGGCACGGCGGAGATGATCAAGCGGGCCGGGCAGATCTGCCGGTCCGGGGGCTGGACGTTGGTCAAGACCTCCAAGCCCGACCAGGACATGCGGTTCGACGTGCCCTGCGTGGGCCCCGACACGATCCGCGATCTGGCGGAGTACGGGGCCCGGTGTCTGGTCCTGGAGGCGGGCAAGACATTGATCCTGGACAAGCCTGAGACCCTGGACCTGGCCAGCCGACTGGGCATCGCCGTGATCGGCCGAGGAGAAGGGACTGCGGATTGAGACTGGTCAGCGGTGCGGACTTGCGTTAGAAGTGCAGTCGAAATGGGGACTTCACAGACCGATCACAGGGTTCTTTGCGAGGGGCATCCATGACGGACCTGAAGGCATTGGCAGAGGCCATCATCAAGGGAGACCAGAACGCGGCAGTCCAGATCACCCGGGCCGCGATCGCAGAGGCCGTCTCCCCCAAGCAGATCCTCGACCAGGGGTTGGTGGCCGGGATGGAGGAGGTGGGCGGGCGGTTTGCCCGGAGTGAGATCTTCATCCCCGAGGTCCTGTTCGCGGCGAAGACCATGAAGGCGGCCATGGCCCTTCTGGAGCCGGAGCTCGTGCGGGCGGGCGTGGAGCCGGTCGGGCGGCTCCTCATCGGCACGGTCAAGGGCGACCTGCACGACATCGGGAAGAACCTGGTGGGCATGATGCTCAAGGGGGCGGGCTTCGAGGTGGTCGACCTGGGCGTGGATGTGTCTCCGGACCGGTTCGTCCAGGAGGCCAAGGCCAGGAAGGCCCACCTGATCGGGATGAGCGCACTGCTCACGACCACCATGCCGGGCATGGAGCAGACCTTGAAGGCGGTCCAGGCGGCCGGACTGTCCGTCAAGGTCCTGGTAGGGGGGGCCCCCGTGACCCAGGCCTACGCCGACAAGATCGGCGCGCATGGGTACGCCGCCAACGCCGCCGAGGCCGTGGCTGTGGCCAAGCGTCTGGTGGCCTGATGCGACCCATTCGGGACAAGAACCTGTCTGAACTGCTGATGCAGCTTCGTTACACGCCGGAGGGCAAGCGACACAAGCAACTGAAGGCGACCGAGCAGCTGGCCGGCCTCGTCGAGCCGGACAAGGAGTATCCGTGGGAGTTCGTGCATTTCAAGATCACCGGATTCCAGCCTCAGCGCTCCGCAGAGCCCCGTCTGCTCAAGGGCAGTGACCTGCTGGACGACCTTCGCATCTTCATGACCCGGCTGAGCACCCGGGCCGCGCCCCGTGTCGATGCGCAGCAGGAGAGGGTCTATTCCCTGCGCGAGTTGGCCGACGTCCTGGGCGTGTCGGGCAAGACCCTCGACCGTTGGCGCAGGCAGGGTCTGGCTGCCCGGCGGTTTGTGTTCCAGGACGGGGCCAAGCGATTGGGCGTGCTGCAGTCCGCCCTGGATCGGTTCATGGGCGCGCACCCGGATCGCGTGGCCCGTGCCCGCGCGTTCGCCCGCATGGGGGACTCTCAGAGGCGGCAGATCGTGGAGATGGCCAGGACATGGCCTGCCCAGAGCGGGGCGTCCAGGCACCAGATCATCTCGCAGATCGCCGCACGGACGGGCCGGGCCCGCGAGACGGTGCGGACCACGCTGCTCAAGCACGAGAAGGCCCACCCCGCCGAGGCCATCACGAGCCCGGGATCAGGGGCCCTTCCGGCCGGCGAGGCCCAGCGGCTGTACGAGCTCTACCGGCAGGGGACCCCGGTCCGGGCCCTGATGAACCAGTTCCGCCGCAGTCGAAGCTCCATCTACCGGATCGTCCACCAGAGGCGGGCCCTGGCCGGTCTGGCCCGCCGGATCCGGTTTGTCCCCAGCGACGAGTTCGCCGATGAGCAGACCAGGGATGCGATCCTGCAGGAGTCGATCCCCGTGCCCGCGGGCCCCGCCACCCAGGCTGCGGAGTCCCCCGGGGTCCTGAGCGAGCAGCTCCTTCCGGAGTACCTCCAAGTCCTGAAGGACACCCCGGCCCTGGGCAGCCCCACGGAGACCAAGCTCTTCCGCAAGTACAACTGCCTCAAGTGGCTCGCCTCGCAGTTGCGGTCGCAGATCAACCTCTCGGATCCGTCCAGTGCCCTGCTCGACCGGATCGAGTCGTGCCTGGCCGAGGCCGACGCCATCGAGCGGACCATCGTCGGGGCGAATCTGCGGCTTGTGGTCAGCATCGCCAGCCGGCATTCGGCCACAGGTCCGCAGTTTGCCGAACTGGTCAGCAAGGGCAACTACGCCCTCATCACGGCCGTTCAGGAGTTCGACTACACCAAGGGCCTCCGTTTCGGCAGGCAGGCGGCCCTGAGCATCGCCAAGGAGTACGCGAAGGCCTCCGGGCGGAGCACCGAACTGAGCCACGAGAGGGCGGTCTCCGTGGCCACGATCCAGCAGCAGCTTCGACGGACCGCGGACATCGGCGCGATTGAGCGGGCCCGTCAGAGCCTGACCGAGGTCATCCAGCAGGAGCTGGACGAGCGGGAGCAGCACATCATCCTGCACCACTTCGGCCTGGTCGGGTCCGGGATCCGACGGCAGGTCAAGACCCTGCAGCAGATCGGTGACGACCTGGGTCTGACCAAGGAGAGGGTCAGACAGATCGAACTGATCGCACTCCAGAAGCTCAGACAGTGCCTCAGCGCAGAGCAGTTCGAGCTGCTGACCGGCTAGCCTGGTCTGCCGGTCAGGGGGCCGGTGCCCTGGTCAGGCGGAGGTCGTCCAGGGTCAGCTTGCCCGCACCGCCCGCCTTCGGGGAGACCCGGTCCCCAACACCGATCGTGACCTTCTTGACACTGCCCACGTCTACCCCTGCGGCGGTCAGGTCGCTCAGGGGTATGTCCCACCGCTCCCAGGCCCCCGCGATCGTGGTCTTCGGGTCCGGCCCTGAGACCACCCGGACCTTGCCCCTGCTGTCCTCGACCGCCGCATACACCGGCTCCAGGGTGTCGCCGCCCGAGGCCTGAGGCACGCCCAGGTCCGCAGAGACCCACGCCCCCGTGGCTCCGCCCGTGGTCGAGACCCCGGAGAACCTGGCACCGCAGACCACATCCGCCACGTGACTGGTCACGGCCAGCCCGATGTACACGTCGTTGGCCATCGCGATCGTCTGGGGGCTGCCGCTCATGGGCGTCCAGACCGTGGGGCTGCCTGGGCCCGTCGCGTAGTACGTATGGAGTTGCGCTCCGATCCGCTCGATCTTGAGCCAGACGGGTGCTCGTGCAGCCATCTGGTCCGCCGTGGCCGTTGCCGTGTCGCTCGCTGCGCCCCCTCCGGCGGTCAGCCTCATCTGGACGCGGACGCCGTTCGCACCGCCGTATACGGCCATGGCGAAGGGCGAGCCGGCCTCCAGGGTCTCACGGATCATCACCCCGGCCTTGGCCCAGCTATGGGTGTCGCCCAGGCTGTCCACCCTGGCCACGATGGCCCCATCGCCGCTGAGCGGCTTGTACACAAAGCGGCCCTGATCCGCCGTTCCGTAGATGTCGGTGCCCATGCCGTTCATCAGGATCAGGCCCGGAGACAACTCCGCGAAGGCCTGCGCCTGCCCATCGAACCGGTAGTACACGGTCAGGCTGTCGGCCCCGCCCCTGGCCCAGGACTGCGGCACAGCCCACTCCCGGCTCGCCTCCGAGTAGAACGGCGGACTGCCGTTGTCGTACCAGAACGGCATCGACTGCCTGCCCGAGTGCACGACCGTCTGCTCCGCATACGGCGGATTGAGGTTCCCTATCTCCGATCCCGTGCCGTTGCCTGCGAACGCCGGCCTCGGGCAGTCCGCGTCCGTGGAGCCGGAGTCCGGGGCCCCGCCCAGCCAACTGAAGAAGACCCGGTTGCATCCGTCATCATAGGACTCAAAGTCGTCCACCACGCCGTACGCAACAGTGGTGAGGCTCCAGGGCTCGCCTTCCCAAGAGGACGGAACGGCCGCGGTGTTGACCTCGTCGACCCTCCAGTAATACGTCGTGTCGTATGCCAGACCCAGGGGCGTCAGGCCGACCTCACGGTCGGTCACGGTCGTGGCCAGGACTAGGGCATTGGGGTCTGTGCCGAAGTAGACCTCATGGTCGACGGCCTCCCTGCCCGGCCGCCAGGTCAGCGTGGCGTCCAGGGCCACATTGGTCTGGCCCGTGACAGGGCTCGGCTCAAAGGCCCGGACGGGCAGGTGGAAGAACCGCACCTCACTGAGGCCGCATTGGGGACTGATCTTGCCCCAGTTCCCCTGGATCGTGAGCCTCACGTAGCGGGCCGGGATCCCCTCCAGGTCCACGATCGTGTTGGCCTTGTACCCGGCCTGGCCCGGTGCACGGGCGAACTCCCGCATGCCCAGGGCGGTCCACGACGTGCCGTCCACGGACGTCTCGATCAAGACCTCCCTGGCCCCGAGGCCGAGGATCCCCTCGATCATCTGGTTGCAGTTCCACACCCACATCTGGTACAGCTTGATCACGTGGTCAAACTCGTATTGGATCCAGATCGGCCCTGGGTTTGCGGCACCGCTGAGCCACATGTCCTGGTCCAGGGTCGAGTGCCCGTCCTGATCGTCGAGGCCGGATTCGTCTATGGTCTTGTCCGGGACCATCTCCGTGGTGAACGAGCTGGAGGCTGTGGCTGCCACGGGCGCGATCACATAGGCGTAGGGCTCGGTCGTGAAGCTCCAGACCACACCCCTGCAGACCGTGGATCCGGGCAAGTCGCCGACCTCGTCGACCCGCCAGTAGTAGGTCCGGCCGAAGGCCATCAGGCCGGCCGGATCGAAGGTGTTGGCATCCTGGCCCTGGCTGACCAGGACCCCCCTGGTGTCCGTGCGGCTGGCCGCGTTCACGTCCTCCGCCACGGTCCCAAGGTACACGTCGTGGGTCCGTGCATCTGCCCCGGGTGTCCAATGCAGGACTCCGTCGCGGGGGATGTCCGTCTGACCGACCTCGGGCCCGGGGATCGAGGCACGCTGTGTGGCCTCGAGGATGTACAGGACCGCATTGAGGAACATCCGCGCGCCGTCCGGATACAGGTCATAGCACCCGGCGGTCTCAGAACTGACGCCGCTGGTCTCGCGGCTGCCGGTCAGGAAGACCAGGCGCGGACCGCCTAGACTGTCCGTTCCGGCCCCGCCGGCGTGGGTGACCAGGGCCCCGGCAGGCCACTCGGCGACCACCATGGCCCCTGCAGGACCGTTGCCCGCTGTGGAGACCGTGGCCAGGATCGTCCCGTTGGCGTTCGGCGGCTCGGTGACGATCGAGATGCCTCGCATGGTCGCCCCTGTGGCGGGGTGCTTGACGAGGCCGGCGTAGGGATTCACCATCGTACCGCCGCTCAGCGGGATCCCCGCAAAGAGCGGGTGGAACGGGTCGCTGGCCGTCAGGGTGATGTCCCCGGTGATGTCCGGGATGGTGTTCCCGGTGGCCAGGCCCAGGCGGTTCTGGCGTATGGCGTACCCATTGAGGATCATCATGGGGGCGGTCACGTTGTTCCACGTTGTCGCCGCGGCATCCTGATAGTTGCCGCTCGCCACCGCGCGGCTGACAATGACCAGGTCCGCTGCGTTGAGTTCGCCCGTATCCGGAGTGGCCGTGGACCCGTACCGCGTGACCGTGTGCCCATGGGCCTTGAGCAGATCCGTGTAGGCCTTGTCGGGTGCCGTGGTGAAGCCGGTCCCTGCTGCGGCCGTGGAGGGACTCGCGTCCCCCGGATGAAGGGATACCCAGACGATGTTGGCCCCGTTTGCGGCCCAGGCCATGACCAGGGTCGACAGCAGGCCAAGAAACGCCCCTTTCTTGTTCATGACAGATCTCCTTTTTCAATCACCCATTACGGACACGATCGTTCCACCGCGACAGACACCTCCGTCGAACCCTGGCTGCCCGACTACGGGGCGGCCAGCCTGCTGATCTCCGTGCGGGACAAGACCCCATGATAGATCCGCACGTCGTCGATCTGGCCGTCATAGAAGCGCGTGGTCTCCTGGCTGTTGCGCCCGATGTTCACGTTGTACGCCGCGCTGGCGATCACGCCCTCGTGCACCAGACTCGCCACCAACACACCGTCCACGTACAGCTTGACCTGATGGCCGTCGTACGTGCCGGCCACGTGGTGCCACTGGCCGTTGAACGCAGCAGGCTCCACCGGCAGACTCGCCGAATACCAGCCCTCGTCGTACACGAAGAACTCCAGACGGTTGTTCACCTCGTGCTTGAGCGCGTAGCCCGTGTCCCCCTTGGCCACGAACTCATTGTGCTCGCTGTTGCCCACGTCGTCCGGCCGGATCCACGCGCACACGGTCACCTGGTCCGTGATGTCCAGGCTTGCACCCGCACCGCAGTCCACGTAGTCGTCGATCCCGTCCAGGTCCAGGGCCCCGCTGATCCGGCCCGCACTAACCCAGGCCGGGCCGCCCGTCAGGGTCCCGTGGTTCCCATTGCCCGAGCTGTCCTGGCCGTTGCCGTCCAACTTCCAGTGGCCCGCCAGCACCGGCGGGGCGGGCGGGGTCAGGTCCAGGGCCGGGTAGAGCCGGATGTCGTCAATGAAGACCTGGCCCGAGCCTGTGCCCGGTCCGAACCCGATCGTGATCGAACGGACCTGCGTCAGGTCCACGCCCACGAACCCGGACAGCGGGATTTGCCACTCGGTCCAGGCGGGCTCTGTCAGGGCCACTGCATCCTCGCCCTCGCCGGTCCCGTACGTGACCTTGGCGGCCTTGCCGGCCTGGTCGGTCACCTGGAACCACATGGGCAGGCCCTTGGCGTTATCCGCGGCCCCATAGAAGCGGACAGACAGGGTCTGCAGGCCGCCCCGGGTCCAATCCCGCACGGCCTCGAAGGTCCGTGTGGCCTCGGAAGCACCATCGTAGTCCAGGGGCATGGACTGGGTGCCGCCATGGACGATCGTCCGCTCGGCATACGGCTCCGCGTCGTGACCGACCGCAGACCCTGTGCCATTGCCCGCGTAGGCCGGCACACCGCAGTCGTCATTGGCCCCATTGCTGGTCCCGCCCTTCCACGCGTAGTACACCCGGTTGCACCGGTCGTTGTAGGACTCAAAGTCGTCAACCACCTCATACTCGGCGGTCGAGAGGCTCCACAGATCGCCAGTCCAGGACCGGACCGCTGCGGCCTCGTTGACCTCGTCCACACGCCAGGTGTAGGCCTTTCCATACTCGGCCCCCAGCGGGGCCAGGGCAACCTGGTGTTCGGCCACGGTCCGGGCAAGGGACAGGGTATTGGGGTCTGTCCCGAAGTAGACCTCGTGGCCGACTGCCTCTCGCCCGGGACGCCAACTGAGTGTGGCGTCCAGGGCAACGCCTGCCGCTCCATCGACCGGGTCCGGCTGGAAGGCCCGCGTGGGGGCCTGGAAGAACCGGACCTCGCTGAGGCTGTAGGGCCTTGCCCCGCTCCAACTGCTCTTCATGGTCAGCCGCACATACCTGGCCAGCAGGCCGCCCAGGTTCACGGTCGTGTTGTGGGTGTAGTCCGCCCGGCCCGTGGCCTGGGCGAACTCGGGCACGTCGGCCACGGCTGTCCAGGTCGCCCCGTCTGTGGAGCACTCGACCGCCACCTCCCTGGCCCCATAGTTGACCAGGGCCCCCTCTGTGGCCTGGTTGGAGTTCCAGACCCACAGCTCGTGCATCTTGTACACGCGATCGAACTCGTACTGGATCCACGCAGGG
>JAGOQT010000194.1 GCA_018007255.1 Phycisphaerae bacterium
CCCATCAGGGTCTTGCTGACCCGGCTCGAGGCCGTGGCGTCAATGGGCGTGATCGGATACGCGTACGGCTCCACAGTGAAGCCCCAGACATCGCCCTTGTGGATGAACCCGTCGGGCGCGGCATTGACCTCGTCCACCCGCCAGGCATAGGTCCGGCCGAACTCCAGCAGGCCGGTCGGGTCATAGGTCGTGTCCGCCTGGCCCTGGCTGACGAGCACATGCGCAGGGTCCGCGGTCCGGCTGGCCATGTTCACGTCCTCGAGACTCGCGCCGAGGTACACGTCATGCGAGGCGGCGAACTGGCCCGGCCTCCAACCCAGGGTGGTGTCGCGAGGCACGTCGTATGCCCCCTGCGCAGGGGCCGGTTCCATGGCCTTGCCCTTGGATGCGCGGGAGGGGAGGATCCCGGACACGTAAGGTCCCTCGTAGACATAGACAAAATCCACCCAGAACGGGACCTGGCTGGCCGAACAGAGCATCTCGAGCTTTGCGCTGGCGTTCCTCGCCTGAGAGGTCAGGGCCAGTTCGCTCCACTCGGTCCCCAGTTGGAAGCCTGTGGATCCCCAGATGACGGAGTTGTCGATGGCCTTGATCTGCACGGCCAGGGTACGCGGGGCCTCGGCCTTGGCCCAGAGGCTTGCGGTGTACGTGGCGCCGACCTGAAGCGGCATCGGGCCGTGGACCACGATGAAGTACCAGTCCGTGCCGCCCTTGGGCTCCACGCGCAGGCTTCGGCCGCCGTCCACGGACTCGGTCGGATCGATGGCCACTGTGCTGGTCAGTCCCGCGTCGTAGCCCCAGGTCCACCACTCCCCGCCGATGGGGTTGTCCGCCGTGGCCTGGTCCTCCTCAAAACTCCAGTTGGTCACCAGGTTCTCGACCTGTGCCCCAGCCGCGCAGGTCAGACCCAAGGCCACCCACACCGCCGCGCGGATCTTCCCCATGCCCATGGTCATCCTCCTTCACGGATGGTCGGACTCCGGCGTGCCGCTGGCCCATGCACCCACGCCCCACGCCACGTCCGGACTACCCCCAGTTGTACCAAAAGAGGGGCCTGCTATGCAAGCCCACTGCACAGGGGAGCCCCCCCGGGGCAGGGCCCCGCAGCATCCTGTGGGGGATCGCCGGCCCAGGGTCAGTTGGTGCCCGCACCCTTGACGTTCATGGGGACCGAGTACAGGGATGTCCCCGCAGTGATGAGCAGGGTCTTCCCGGCCGGTCCGCCGAAGCACACGTTGGACGGGGTCTCCGGGACCTCGATTGTGTCGAGTTTGAGCCCGTTTGGATCGTAGATCCCCACGGATCGGGTCGTCAGGTACACGTTTCCCCTCCGATCCAGTGTCATGCCGTCCGACCCCACAGGGGCGAAGGCCCTCTTGTTGGACAGCTCCCCGTCGCTGCCGATGTCATACACGAAGGTCTGTTTGCCCTTGTGGTCCGAGACATAGAGCCGCTTCCCATCAGGGGTGCCGGTCAGGCCGTTGGGGCCGGTCATGTCGCTGATCACGCGGATCACGGTCTTCCGGTCTGGCTTGAGGTAGTAGACGTGTTCGCCGCCCTGGTCCATGTCCGCACGGCTCCCATACCTTGGGTCCGTGAAGTAAATCCCCCCATTGGGGTGGATCCACAGGTCGTTGATGCTGTTGAACCGTTTGCCCTCGTAGGTCTCGGCCAGCACGGTGAGCGACCCATTGGGATCGATCGAGACCAGTCGCCCGCCCGGTGCAGACTCGCAGGCGACCAGGCGGCCGTCCTTGTCCACGGCCAGGCCGTTCGACTTCCGGGCATCCTCGCGGAAGACCAGCAGGCTGCCTGTGTGGGTCCACTTGTGGATTCGGTTGGTCTCCAGGTCGGAGAAGTACACGTTGCCTTGGGCATCGGTGCACACGCCTTCGGTGAAGCGGAAGCCGCCCAGGACCTGCTTGGCCGTGGCCCCTGGGTCCATCAGGGCCTTCTGCGTTGCGCACCCCCCAACGGCCAGGGTCAAGCCTGCAACGATCATACACAGACGACGCAAACCTTCCATGGTCTGTCCCTTTCCTTAGATTCAGGTTCCTACAATACAAGATCCCTGGGGATTCCACCATTATGCCGGGGTGCGAAAGCCCTGTCAATCCGCGGGGATTGGGGTACACTGGGCATTGACTGAGGGGCCTTAATCCTCTATGATAGTAGGGGTAGTCGATGGTCCCATGCAGGCTGTTGAGAACCAGGGTCCGGCCCAGGTCGGACCCAGTATGGCATGGGTGTCGCGTGCCGAATTGGAGGTTGGGTCAAGCCCTTGGAGGACGGTTGTAGGGATGTCATGGGATCCGCCGTCCGCGCAGCCATTGGAGGTCGTTCGATGTGTGAGAGAAAGCCCACTGCCACTATTGCCGCGCTCATCCTGGTTGCCTGGATCGGTGTCGGTTCTGCCGCGGAGATCAAGGACCACTGGGGAGACTTCCTGCACTATGCGATGATCGGCCGGTTTGACCTGGCCAAGGCCCATGCCCAGGCGATCCTGGACAGCCCCGCAGACCCGGAGGCCCTGTTCAGCCTGGCCGAGGCGTCGCCCCGGGAGTACCAGATCCTGTTGCGGGTTCGAGATGCCCAGTCCGACCCGGAGCTGGCCGCGGTTGCCGGCAGGGTCCTGGCCCTGGTGGAGCAGGGCAGGCGGGCCCGCAGGTCTGACGCGAATGTCGTGCAGGAGCAGGTGAACCGCTTGCTGACCACGACCACGGACCGAGGCCGCATGTTGGCCATACAGCAGCTCCGGGATTCGGGCGAGTATTCCGTGCCCTTCCTGCTGGACGCCCTGGCCGACCCTGCCCGGGAGGGGGGCCTGGACCGGATTGTGGACGCGCTGTCTGAGCTCGGGGCCTCCGCGGTCCGGCCGCTGGGCGCGGCCGTCCAGGCCACGGACGCTGCGGTCAGGGTGGAGGTGGTCAGGGCCTTGGGCAAGATCCGGTCGCTGGAGGTCCTGCCCTACCTGAAGTACGCACTCGAGCTCGACAAGGTCGACGAGGTCCGAAGCGTGGCGGTGCTGGGCATTCGGCAGGTCGATCCTGCGGCCATGGAGCAGTCCGCAGCGCACCTGTTCTTCCAGTCTGCCCAGCGGTACTACAGCCGGGTCGACTCGGATCGCTCGGGCGCGACTGGGTCCGAGCCCACGAACGTCTGGCTCTGGGATCCGAATCAGCAGAGGTTGGCGTGCTGGTCCGTGGACAGCCGGATCTTCGATGAGCTCACGGCCATGCGGTACTGCGAGTGGGCATTGAGGGCGGACGGCACCTTCGGCCCTGCCATCGGTCTGTGGGTGGCGAGCTTCTTCAGGGCCGAGGCCGTGGGCATCCCCATGCCCGCGTACTTCGGCGAAGGACATGCGGGTGCATTTGTGTATGCCACCACCGCGGGCCCGGAGTACCTGCACCAGGCCCTCGCCAGGGCCATACAGGACAAGGACGCTGCAGTGGCCCTGGGGGCCACCGAGGCCCTGATCCTCACAGCAGGGGAGAGGTCGGTGTTTGCGGCCATCGGGTCCATGCAGCCCCTGCTGCAGGCCCTGACCTTCGAGGACCGGGCCGTGCGCACGAGTGCGGCCATTGCCGTGGCCACAGCAGGCCCCAGGGGGCGCCTGACGGAGAGTGCAGTGGTGGTGCAGAACCTCGCGGATGCCGTGGACCTGGGCGCCGGGTCGGAGTCGCCTGCGGACGCCAACGCGGTCCCGTACGCCCTGCGGAGCGCAGCGGCCATGCTCCGCCTGGCAGAGCAGAGGAACACGTCCTTTGACCTGTCCGTTGCAGAGGCAGCCCTGGCCAAGGCCGTGCGATCGGGTCCAACGGACCTGAAGGTCCTGGCAGCCGAGGTCCTGGCCTACCTGGGCACCTCCTCGGCCCAGCAGACCATAGCGGATGTGGCCCTGAAGGCGGACAACGACCAGGACATCCGGATTGCGGCCCTGGGGTCTCTGGCCGTGTCTGCGAAGATCCACGGCAGCCTCCTTGCGGACCCGGCTGTGGACGGACTGAGTAGCCTCGTCCGGTCCGGGGACACACCGGCCGAACTCCGCGCCGCTGCAGCCACGGCCGTGGGCGCCCTGAGCCTGCCCAGCAGCAAGGTCAAGGGTCTGATCTTGGACCAAGCCAGGGATTAGCCCGCATCGCATCAGCCTGTTGCCGCCGACGGAGATCCCCGCTATCCTGACCCCTTGTGGTCGAGGCCGGACAGGGCCTGCCTTCGCTGGGGCGGGCCCTGATGGAACGACGGACAAGGGGAGTCAGCTATGAGATCGATCGCTGTGAGGCTGGCGCTGGGGTCAGTCCTGGTTGGGTGCATCTTGAGCAGTGTGCGTCAGGTCGTTGCGGAGGAGGTCAAGCTGACAGACCCCACCGGGGCCGTGGAGGTCCGGGTCGTGCTTGGGGACGGCGCGACCATTGCCGTTGCGCACAAGGGCCGGGCGATCCTTGCCCCGTCGGCCATCTCCATGACCCTTGCAGACGGCCCGACCCTGGGCAAGGCCCCCAGGCTGGTCCGCTCGGACCAGCGGGCCGTAGATCAGGTCCTCCGTCCTGAGGTCAGGGTCAAGAGTGCGGAGGTTGTAGACCGGTGCAACGAGCTGACCTTGACCCTGGAGGGCGGCTACGGTCTGGTTGTCCGGGCCTATCCTGACGCGGCGGCCTATCGGTGGACCCTGTCCCGCCAGGGCCCCGCCCGGGTCATGGCCGAGCAGGTCGACCTGCGGTTTGCCGAGGACCACTCCCTCTACTTCCCCGAGGAGGAGAGCTTCCTGACCCACTCGGAGCGGGCCTACAAGGTCGTCCGCCTGTCCGAGATCGCACCCAGGCAGTTCTGCAGCATGCCCGCCCTGGTGGATGTGAAGGGCGGCCCCAAGGTGGCCATCACCGAGGCCGACCTCCTGGACTACCCGGGCATGTATCTCGCAGGCACCCAGGCCCCCGGCCTGTCGGCCCTGTTCCCGGCCGTGGCCCTGAAGGAGCAGAAGGTCAACGACCGAACCGTGCGCGTGACCGAGCGTGCAGACTACATTGCCCAGACCGCAGGGCCCCGCGCGTTTCCATGGCGTGTCCTGGTCATCGCAGAGAGGGACGGGGACCTGATCGAGAATCAGACCGTGTACAAGCTCGCCTCGCCGTGCAAGCTGGAGGATTCCTCCTGGATCAGGCCTGGGAAGGTGGCATGGGACTGGTGGAACGCCAACAACATCTACGGCGTGGACTTTCGGGCCGGCGTGAACACCCTGACCTACAAGTACTACATCGACTTCGCGGCCCGGTACGGGATCGAGTACATCATCCTGGACGAGGGCTGGTATCCCCTGGGCAACCTCCTGGTCAATGCCCCCGACATGGACGTGGACGAGCTGTTCCGCTACGGGAAGGAGAAGGGGGTCGGCATCGTCCTGTGGGTGACGTGGAAGACCCTCGAGGACCAGTTGGAGCCCGCCTTGGAGCGGTTCACGAAGTGGGGCGCGGCCGGCATCAAGGTGGACTTCATGCAGCGGGACGACCAGTGGATGGTCAACTACTACGAGAAGGTCGCCCGGGAGGCTGCCAAGAGGCATATGCTCGTGGACTTCCACGGCGCCTACAAACCCACAGGCCTGATCCGGACCTACCCCAATGTGATCACCAGCGAGGGGGTCAAGGGACTCGAGAACAGCAAGTGGTCCAAGGACGTCACCCCCGAGCACGATGTCACCCTGCCCTTCATCCGCATGCTGGCAGGGCCCATGGACTACACGCCAGGGGCCATGCTCAATGCCCAGGACAAGGACTTTGCCGCCTCCTTCAACCGGCCCATGAGCCAGGGCACGAGGTGCCACCAACTGGCCATGTACGTGGTGTACGAGAGCCCTCTGCAGATGCTTGCAGACAACCCCTCCAACTACCTGCGGGAGCCGGAGTGTATGGAGTTCCTGGCGGGGGTCCCTGCGGTCTGGGACCAGACCAAGGCCCTGGACGCCAAGGTCGGGGACTACGTCCTGGTGGCCCGCCGCCACGGCAAGGATTGGTACGTGGGGGCCATGACGGACTGGACTGCCAGGACCTTGACTGCGGACCTGTCCTTCCTCGGGGCCGGTTCCTATGAGGCCCAGATCTACCAGGACGGCGTCAATGCGGACCGGTACGCAGGCGACTACAAGAAGACGACCCGGACGGTCACGGCCAAAGACAAGATCGAGGTCAAGCTGGCCCCGGGCGGGGGCTGGGCCGCGAGGCTCCGGCTGAGTAGTGGAGTAGACAGGTAGGCGACTAGACAGGTGGTAGCGGCCAAGGGCTGCGGTGGGACGGGGAGAGGGGGGAGAAAGGCGGAAGGACGAAGGCGGAAGGCGGAAATCAAGGCCTGACGACTCGCACGCTGCGTTCAGGTCTTCGGGGGTCAGACCGGATACGGGTAGACGGGTTACCTTCTAGCCACGAAACCCACGAAACCACACGAACAAGGAGGCTCACGCCGCAGCTCGAGTCCCATTCCCGCTCCAAGGCCGCCGTACGCACACGCTCCGCGTGTACCTGGCAGGCATGCGCCTGCCGGGTGGGCTGCAGGGAGCCCAGGGCTCCAGTTTTCAGTGTTCAGTTTTCGGTGTTCGGAATGCGGGAGGATGATGCGCACAGCGGTGAGCGGAACGCAGCAAGCTGGTGCGCAGAAGGATGAATGAAGGACCGATCGCAACGGACCTGAGCCGTCAGATCGTGGCCGAGTCTGAGACGGCGACGCAAGCTGGCTTGCAGAGCAGTCTCGGGCGAAGGCCACCCATGGAGGCTCGCGGCCTCCATGGCACGGCGAAGCCGTGGATCAGACGGCGGACCCCCGCACACCCCAGCACCCCAGCCGCAGCGCCAGCGTTCGTGTGTTTTCGTGGGTTTGGTGGCAGACAATCTGTAGTTCTCCCCCCACAGTCCAACTGTCCAACAGTCAGACTGTCCGACTGAGAAGGCGGCTCCGCCGCCTCTCGCCGTTCACCCTCTCAGGTTGTCTCCGTCTCGCCTTCTCTCAGTAACGCGAGGCCGTACTCGACAAGGCCCGCTGACTACGGCACCAACACGATCTTGCCGGCGTGGCTGGGGCCCATGACCACGCGATGGGCCTTGGCTGCCTCGGCCAGGGGGAACTCCGCTGCGATCACGGGCCTGAGGGTCTTGTTCTCCAAACCCGTGTACAGGGCGGCATGGATGGCGGCCAGATCGCCTGTGGAGGCGTTCAGCACGACCATGCCCACGATGCTCGCCTCCCTGGCCATGAGCATCCTGGGATTGATCTCGATGGTGCCCCGGTTGCCGATCACCACGATCGTCCCGCCCGGGGCCACGACCTCCAGGTCCGTGGCCAGGTTGACGTTGGCCAGCATCTCCAGGATCACGTCCATGCCCCTGCCCGCGGAGAGCTGCCTCAAGACCTGTCGGTGCATGAGGTCACTGTGATCTACGACGTGGCGGGCGCCCTGTTCCGCCACTAGGCGCCTGCCCTTGTCCGAGCTGGCTGTGCCGATGACGGTCATGCCCAGTGCGCGTGCGATCTGCACGGCTGCGATCCCGACCCCGCCGCTTGCGCCGTGGACCAGGAGGGTCTGGCCCGTCCTGGCCTTGCCCTTCTGGATCAAGGCCCTGTACGCCGTGACATAGGGGATGCCGAGGGCCGCGCCTTGGGCGAAGCTGACGCATTCAGGCAGCCGGTGGACCTGCGACGGCAGGCACAGGGCCTTCTCGGCATAGGCCCCTGTGATCGTGCCTCCGCAGTAGACCCGCTCCCCGGGGCGCAGACCCCTCGA
>JAGOQT010000195.1 GCA_018007255.1 Phycisphaerae bacterium
CGATGGGGACACGAACGGCAAGGCCGGGGGCGTGACACGCGAGACCCTGCACGACTACGCCATGCACGCCCGGGTGAACGTCACGCCCGGCGCAGGGCTGGAGTGCATTCGGCGCCCGACCACGGTGGGCGAGAGCACCAGCGCGGTGCAGGCGGGTCTGACCGCGCCCTACTGGGTCAGACTGACGCGGAGCGGCGAGACGTTCACCGCCGAGTGTTCCGCGGACGGTGTGAACTGGACCCCCGTGGGGGCGGACCTGGCCGAGTCCAGCGTCCAGATCCCCATGGCCCAGGACGTCTACGTGGGTCTGGCCGTGTCCAGCCGCGCGCCCGGCGAGGTGTGCGTGGCCACGTTCTCGAACGTCTCGACCACGGGTGCGGTCACGGGGGCGTGGGAGAACACGGGCATCGGGGCGGCCGCGCAGGTGGCGGGCAACCTCCCGGAGACCTTCTACGTGACCGTGGAGGACAGTGCCGGCCACAGGAAGGCGGTCCTCCATGCCGATCCAATGGTGATTGGCACCGGCGAGTGGGAGGTCTGGAACGTCCCGCTGAGCGAGTTTGCCTCCGCAGGGCTCAACCTCAGCGGTGTCAAGAAGGTCGGGCTGGGCGTGGGGAACCCCGCGTCGCCCGGGCCCGGCGGCACGGGCAAGCTGATCATCGACGACCTCCGCCTGACCAGGCTCGCCACGCAGTGACGCCGGCGGGCGGCACGTGCTGGGTCGCTGCCTGCGTCCGAAAGAAGGGGTCAGACAGGTGGGTGGAGCATGTGTAGGGTGTCTTGCGTTGAGGATGTCCGGGTCATGTCCTGAAGGAGGACTGCGATGCGTGGGAGAACGGCGTGCACAGTGTCTCTGGTCTTGATGGTGGCTCTGTTCCTGCCGGGCCCGGCCAAGGGGGCGGACGCCGGTCTTGTGGGCTGGTGGAAGCTCAATGAGGTCGACGGGTTCGTGGCCTCGGATTCGAGCGGGAACGGGCTCGACGGCACCCTCGTGGGCGACCCTCAGTGGGTGCCCGGGAAGATCGGCGGTGCGCTGCGGTTCGGCGGGGTGCGGGACTGGGTGGATTGCGGCACCTCTCCGTTGCTCGACATCCGAGACCGGATCACAATGGCCTGTTGGGTCAATGTGACGGTCTTCACCAAGCCCTGGGAGGCCTTCGTCACCAAGGGGGACCATGCCTATCGGATCACCGCATCCCAATCCGGCGGGACGTGTCACGTGGGCCTCAACGGCACCAAGGTGGGGTGGTTCGACGGGAAGACCCGCGTGGACGGCGGGTGGCACCACGTTGCGGGCGTGTACGACGGGACCCAGGCGATCCTCTATGTGGACGGCGTCGCGGATGTCGTGAAGACGACCTCGGGGCGGATCAGCGTCGAGACCGCCGGCCTCTTCATCGGCTGCAACGCGGATGAGACGGGCCGTCCGATCACCGGCATGCTGGACGATGTCCGTATCTACAACCGTGCGCTCAAGCCCACGGAGATCCCGGTCATCCTGTATGGGGAGTCGTATCCCTTTGCCTATGACCCCGACCCCGCGGACAAGGCGGCCCTCTCTGAGCCCATGGTGACCCTGGGCTGGAAGCCGGGCGGGTCCGTGGATGCCCAACAGGGGCATAGGGTCTATCTCGACGCCGACCGGCAGAAGGTCGTGAGCAGGGACGGCTGCCAGATCAACGGGGTGAGCACGACCTCGCCTTCGTATCCGATCCCCGCCCCCCTGGGGCTGGGCAGGACGTACTACTGGGCCGTGGACGAGGTCAGCGGCGCCGCGGTCTCGTCGGGCCCGATCTGGAGCTTCTCTGTGGTCACGGATATCTCCAGCAATCCGGTCCCCGCCGACCGGGCGGAGCTTGTGGATCCGAATGTGACGCTGGAGTGGGTGGCCGGCGTGGGCGCGGTCGAGCACATCGTGTATCTCGGTGAGAACCTGGCCGCGGTGACCGCGGGCACCGGGGGGACCTGGAAGGGTGTCGTCACAGGGCCCCGCTTCCATGCGGGCGTGCTCCGGCACGGAACGACCTACTATTGGCGGGTGGACGAATCCGACGGCGAGACCGCGATCCCCGGGGAGGTCTGGAGGTTCACCACGATCGGGTCCACGGTGGGGACCGTCGCCGAGTACTACAACAACCGCACGCTTGAGGGGGAGCCCGTGCTCGTGCGCACAGACTACAACATCGACTTCGACTGGGGCATTGACACCCCGGGCGGGCCGGTCAACACGGATGACTTCTCGGTCCGGTGGACGGGCGTGCTCCAAGTGCCCTTTGCCGGCCCCTACACGTTCAGCGTCTACTGCCTGGCTGAGGACGGTGTCCGATTGTGGGTGGATGGGCAACGGATCATCAACAACTGGCCGGCGTCCGACCCGAACGGGTTTGCGGGCACGATCGATCTGCACGCCGGGCAGGTGCCGGTGGTCATGGAGTTCTATGAGACGGAGTGGGGCGCGGTGGCCAAGTTGAGCTGGGAGAGTCCGTCCAGACCCAGACAGATCATCCCCGTCGGTGCGTTCTTCCTGCCCGTCAAGGCCGGGAGTGCAGCGCCCCCGGATGATGCGGCAGACGTGAGCAGGAACCCCACCCTGAGGTGGACGCTGGGCCTGTATGCCGCCACCCACGACGTCTATCTCGGTGCGGACGCGAACGGCGTCCGCGATGCCGGCCCCTCCACGGCCGGGATCTACAGGGGCAACCGGTCGGACACCGAGTACAGCCCCGAGATCCTGGCTGCCAACGCGACGTACTATTGGCGGATCGACGAGGTCAACGACACCCATCCGGACCGGGTCTGGAAGGGCGACGTCTGGAGCTTCACCACAGGCAACCACATCGCCTTGGAGGACTTCGAGGCCTATGACGACGCGTGCAACCGGGTCTTCTTCGCCTGGCTGGGCGGGGCGTCCGACAGCGGGTCTCAGGACCCGAACTGTCCGAGGCCGGCCTATTCCGGCAATGGGACGGGCTCGACGATCGGCAACTACGACCCGCCGTTTGCCGAGCAGACAGTGGTCCGCTCGGGCCGCCAGTCCATGCCGGTCTGGTACGACAACACGGTCGGCCCGTTCTACTCCGAGATGACCCGAGAGTGGTCGTCGCCCCAGTCCTGGACGGGCGAGGGGGCCGACACGCTGACGGTCCATCTGCGCGGGGACATGCCGGGGTTCCTGGAGGCGGCCGGGGGCACGATCGTGATGAACGGGACGGGCGCGGATATCTGGGGGAACTCGGACCAGTTCCGATTCGTCTACAAATCGCTGAAGGGCAACGGCTCCATTGTGGCCAAGGTCGAGGGCATGACCAACGTGAACAGCAACGCCAAGGCCGGCGTCATGATCCGCGAGACCCTGAACGAGTACGCCATGCATGCCTTGGTGAACGTCACACCCGGGGCCGGGGTGGAGTTTATCCGTCGTCTGACCACCACAGGCGCGAGCACCAGCGCCGCCCAGGCGGGCGCGGTCGCGCCGTATTGGGTGAAGCTGACGCGAAATGGGGACACCTTCACGGCCGCGTGTTCCGCCGACGGGGTGACGTGGGCGGGCGTGGGGGCGGACCCCGCCGGGTCGAGCGTGGAGATTCCCATGGGCCAGGACGTGTACATCGGGCTGGCGGTCACGAGCCGCACCACCGGCACGGGCTGGGTGTGTGGGGCCACGTTCTCGAACATCTCGACCACGGGTGCGGTGACCGGGGCATGGGACAAGGCGGAGATCGGGGTCGCGCAGGTGGAGGGGAACCTCCCGGAGACCTTCTATGTCTCCGTGGAGGACAGCGCAGGCAACAGGCGGGTGGTCAGCCACCCCGACCCGGGCGTAATCGGCACGGGTGAGTGGGAGGCGTGGAACGTCCCGCTGAGCGAATTCAGCGCGGCGGGGGTCAACGTCGGTGCGGTCACGAAGGTCCGACTGGGCGTAGGGAATCCACAGGCCCCGGCGGCAGGAGGCACAGGCAAGCTGGTTATCGACGACCTCCGCCTGACCAGGCTCGCCAATCCGTGACGAGGGGGCCGGCCTACCACACGGCCATGCCTCGTGGACATAGGTGGACTCCCAGGGGCTGCTGTCTGCACAGCAGGGGCCCCTGGGGCAGGCCACGGACTCACACGGATCTCCTTGAGACGAACGGCTTGCCATCTGCTGCAGCCGGGCTAGAATGGCGTCCCGACGGGCATGTGAAGGGACGGACCGTGCTGGCAAGGCTGCACAGCGTGACCCTGGAAGGGATTGAGGGCGTCCTCTGCGAGGTGGAGGTGGACGTGGCCCGCGGCGGCTTCGAGAAGACCGTGATCGTGGGCCTTCCCGATGCGGCCGTCAAGGAGAGCACGGAGCGGGTCCACAGCGCGATCGTCAACTCCGGGTACCCGTACCCCAAGACCCAGTCCCTGGTGAATCTCGCACCAGCCGACATCAAGAAGGAGGGCCCTGCCTTTGACCTGCCGATTGCCCTGGGGATGTTGATGGGCCAGGGCGTCCTGCGCACGGACGGCCTGGCGGACTACCTGGTCGTGGGCGAGCTGGCCCTGGACGGCCGCGTCCGGCCCGTGAACGGGGCCCTGAGCATGGCCATGACCGCCAAGGCCGGCGGGTTCAAGGGCATGGTCGTGCCCCTGGACAATGCCTTGGAGGCGGCCGTGGTCCAGGGGATCGAGGTGCGCGGCGTAGGGTCCCTGGCCCAGACCGTGGCCTTCCTGGACGGGCAGGTTGGACTGGCGACCACGACCGTGGATGTCCGCGAGGTCTTTGATGTGGAGAGCCGCTACGAGATCGACTTTGCGGACGTGAAGGGCCAGGACGCAGCCAAGCGGGCCCTGACCGTGGCCGCGGCCGGCGGCCACAACATCCTGATGATCGGCCCGCCCGGCACGGGCAAGACCATGCTGGCCCAGCGCCTGGCCACGATCCTGCCCCCGCTGGGCCTGGCCGAGTCCCTGGAGACCACGCGGGTCTACTCCTCCATGGGCCTGCTCGAGAAGGGCAAGTCCCTGCTGGCGACCCGGCCGTTTCGCATGCCCCATCACACCTCCAGCGGGCCGGCCCTGGTCGGGGGCGGACCGAACGCCAGGCCGGGCGAGCTGTCCCTGGCCCACAACGGCATCCTCTTCTTGGACGAGTTCGCCGAGTTCCCCCGCCATGTCCTGGAGATGATCCGCCAGCCCCTGGAGGACGGGACCGTGACCGTGGCCAGGGCCAAGCGCACGGTCACGTATCCTGCCCGGTTCATGTGCGTGGCGTCCCTCAATCCGTGTCCCTGCGGCTATTACGGGTCGCCCACCCGGAGGTGCCGCTGCACGCCCAATCAGATCGAGCGCTACCTCTCCAAGGTCTCCGGTCCCCTGATGGACCGGATCGACATCCACATCGAGGTCCCTGCGGTGACCTTCTCCAGGCTCCGGTCCGGCCCTGACTCGGCCACCTCGGCCGTGCTCCGCGACCGGGTCACCCGGGCCAGGGCCGCGCAGGCCCGGCGGTTCGGGGACGGCCGGGGCAGGACCAACGCGGTGATGACGCACCGGGAGGTGGAGAGGCACTGCCCCTTGGATGCCGCGGGCGAGATCATGCTCAAGCACGCCATGCAGGAGTTCGGCCTGTCCGCGAGGGCCCATGACAAGATCTGCAAGGTGGCCAGGACGATCGCGGATCTGGAGGGCGTGGAAGGCATCGCCGCCGAACACCTGGCCGAGGCCATCGGCTACCGCAGGCTGGACCGCAAGCTGTGAGGGCCCAGATTCCCCTTGCTTTCCGCGGGCTTTTCCGATAGACCGTTGGACCATGCAGCCGGCAAGGGGCTGTCCTCTTCTCAGGAGATCATCATGGCCAAGACCGCAGGTCGGAGCAGAACTGCCTCGCTGGCGACCCGGGCCGTGCACGCCGGGGAGCCCAGGCGCAAGTTCGCGGACTCCCTGACCACGCCCATCATTCAGACCTCCACCTTCACGTTCAAGGACAGCAAGGAGATCGAGGGGTACACCCGCAGGGGCAAGGACCACTACGAGTACGGCCGGTACGGCAATCCGACGGTCACGATTGCGGAGAAGCGGCTGGCGGATCTGGAGGAGGCCCAGGACTGCGTGGTCTTCTCCTCGGGCATGAGCGCGATCACGACCACGATCCTGTCCCTGGTCCAGTCCGGGGACCACATCGTGATCACGGACGACTCCTACAAGAAGACCCTGGAGTTCTGCAGGTCCTACCTGAGGCAGTTCGCCATCGACTGCACGATCGTGCCGTTCGGGGATTACGGCCGCCTGGACCGGGCCATCCGCAGGAACACCCGGTTCATCTTCTCGGAGTCCCCGACCAACCCCTATCTGAACATCTTCGACCTGGTCAAGATCAAGGAGATCGCGGACCGGCACAGGGTCCTGACCCTGATCGACAGCACCTTTGCCACGCCCTACAACCAGCGTCCCCTGGAGTTCGGCATGGACCTGGTCCTCCAGAGTTGCACCAAGTACCTGGCCGGCCACAACGACATCCTGGCGGGGGCCGTGCTGGGCCGGAGCGACCTGATCGACCGGATCCGGAATCTGCACAAGTCCATGGGCGGCACGATCGATCCGCACTGCTGCTATCTCCTGCTCCGTGGGCTCAAGACCTTTCCCCTGCGCGTGGCCCGGCAGAATGAGACGGCTCTGACCGTGGCCCGGTTCCTGGAGGGGCACTCCAAGGTCAAGCGGGTCTACTATCCCTTCCTGGAGAGCCACCCGCACCACGCCGTGGCCACCGCCCAGATGCGGGGCGGCGGGGGGGTGGTGACCTTTGAGACCAAGGGGACCCTGCGGTCCGCCAAGCGGTTGCTGGACGCCCTGCAGTTGTGCTACATCGGGCCGAGCCTGGGGGGCGTGGAGACCCTGATCACCCACCCGGCCCTGGTCAGCTATTACGATTACCCCCGCAAAGACCGCTATGCCCTGGGCATCACGGACACCCTGTTCCGCCTGGCCGTGGGCATCGAGGACGCCGAGGACATCATCGCGGACTTGGACCGGGGGCTGACCCAGGTGTAGGCCTCGGGGTCGGCACACGTGCGGCCTCCGGGTCGCGCGATCTCAGGGGTCGCTCAGGATCGCTTGGTGATAGCGGTGCATGAGCGTTGTCCGGTGCACCATGCCGAGGAAGTCCCCTTCATCCCCGCACACGGGAAGGCTGTGGACGTCTGCGCGGGAGAAGAGGTCCAAGACGGTGTCCAGGGAGTCGGCGGCCCGAACGCAGGGTACGTCCGTACGGGCCAGGTCGCTGGCCACCAGCAGAGAGATGACGTCGGGCTGGAGCAGGGCAGTCTGGAGGTCGGTGCCATAGAGCATGCCGTAGTAGCGGCCCGCAGGGTCGAGCAGGATGAGGTCCGAGACCTCGGTCTGGGCGGCCTTGTCGATCACCTCCTTCAAGGGCGCACTGCAGCGGAGTACAACGGCCTGGGGCCTGAGGATCGCCTCCACGGTCATACGACGAAGCACGGCGGTCTTGACGCGGGTCTCATACCGGACGCCTCGCCTGCGGAGCTTCGCCGTGTAGATGGAGTCCCTGAAGAGGAATTGGGCCAGGGTCAAGGCGATCGTGGCTGCGAACATGAGCGGCAGGACGATGCGGTAGTTGCGGGTGAGCTCGAAGACGATGACGATGGCCGTCAGGGGGGCATGGGTCGTGGCGGCCACCACGGAGGCCATGCCGACCAGGGCGTAGGTGGCGGGGGCGATGTCTGCGGAAAACGGGGCATGCCGGAAGGC
>JAGOQT010000196.1 GCA_018007255.1 Phycisphaerae bacterium
CAAACAGGGTGTGCACCCCCCGCCGCACAAAGAAGACCACCGTCTTGGCCCGGTCTGCCTCGGCCTGTCTCAGCAGTCCTTGGGCTACGTCCACGTCGGGCGACGCATGGCCGTTGACCGAGAGCACGATGTCGCCCGGCTGCAGGCCTGCCAGCGCAGCCCATCCAGCAGGCGCCACGGTCTCCACCAAGACGCCCTGGGTCTCCTCGCTGACCTGCTGATGGACCTTGTCCTCGAAGGCCAGTTGTCGCAGGGTCAGCTCAAAGTAGTCGTCCTGGATCCTCTTGAGCTCCGAGGCCGCCTCCATGGGCGGCTCCAGCAGGACCTTGACCTGGTTGGGCTCGCCCTCGTGGATCCGGTCCAACACGACCTGGGCCCCGATGTCGTACTGGCGGATCATCTCCGAGAAGACCTCGTGGTCCTCGGTGTTGGAGGCCCGAATCGGCTCCCCGTCGATCTGGAGCAGGATATCTCCGACCACGATGCCCGCCTGATCCGCGGAATGTCCTGGGAAGACCTGCACGACCCGAACCCCCGATCGACCCTCCAATCCCACGGCCTTGGCCAGGTCTCGTGTCAAGACCTGGGTACGGGCCGGAAACCACGCCTTGCGGGACATCCTGGGCTTGTCCTGGTCCGGCTCGCTGCCGATCTTGACCACGGTCATCACCTTGTCCCCGCCCCGCTCGAATTCGACCACGACCGGCACACGGCTCTCGCCGCCGCCGGTCAGGTCCTCGGTCAGGACCTGCAGATCCGCAACGGTATCGATCCGCTTGTGCTCGACCGCCGCGATCACGTCGCCGGGCTCCAGTGCGGGCTTGGCGCTGTCGGCGGGACCGCCCCTTCTGACCGTGCCGACCAGGACCCCCCTCCGATCGGGGCGCCTGTACTCCAAGGCACTCAGCAGGGTGAAATCACGCACCGTGACACCCCAGGCCTTGAGCTCCTGGGCCTGCGCCCTGGCCTTGTCCCGGGGCCGGGTCGTCAGGGTCCGCTCCATGGGCCGGCCCTCTCGCACGATCGTGAGGGCCACGGTCTTGCCTACGGGGGTGGACATCACGAGCTGATTGAACACGGGCAGGTCCTCATCAATCCGACAGTCCACGTTCACGCCGTCGAATTGGGCGAGGATGTCCCCGGGCCGGATCCCGGCCTGATCTGCCGGGGAGTCCTGAATGACCCCACCGACCAGCACGCCGCTCCGGGTGGGCCCGTCCTTCAGGCGAGGCTGGACCTCCAGACCCGTCCAACTGCGTTCCACGGTCCCGGTCCGGACGATCTGCAGGGCGACACTCCGGGCCAGATTGCCCGGGATGGCCCCGCCCAGGCTGCCGATGCCGACCTCGTTGATCCCGATGATCAGACCGGCCGCGTTGACCAGGGGACCGCCGCTGTTGCCAGGGTAGATCCCGGCATCGTGGCCGATCCACCGGACCAGGGATCCGACGTCCTCCCCCTCCAGCCGGAAGTCCCCGTCATCGAGGCCCCGCGGGAGGATCATCGCTGCGTTGCTGACGATCCCCTTGGTGACCGATTGCGACAGGGCGGCCGGGCTTCCCATGGCAAAGACCGCGTCTCCCACACGGACCTCATCGGAGTCGCCGAACTCGGCTGCCGCCAGGGTCCTCCCGGCCTTGAGGCCGGCCAGGTCCAACTGGACCACGGCGATGTCCGCCAAGGGATCCGTCCCCACCAGGCGGGCCTCGGTCTCTTCGCCGTCCGGCATCCGGCACACGATCCGCGTGGCGTTGCCCGCCACGTGGTGGTTGGTGATGATGTGACCCTCTCGACTGATGATCACCTCGCTGCCGGCCTCCGGCTGCTTCCGCATCCTGCCCTCGGCAGGCTCGGCCACCACCACGTCCAGACGAACCAGCGCGGGATACACCCGGTCCATGGCCTTGGCCAGGAACTCGTGCTCGGACCGGAATCCCCTGTCCTGCGGGGGCAGCAGGACCGCGCGGCTGCAACCGGCGGCCACGACGATCCAGACGACGATCACCAAGGCCCCCATGGCCCGCCGCCTGTGCTCCATCCCTTCGTACATCGGCACCTCCGGTCTAAGGTCCCTGCGCGGTCGTCCCGCATCCGTCCGGACGACCGGAGGGTATCGTACGTCCCTTTGGTCCTGAGGACAAGCAGGCCGAACGGGTTTCTGCCGTACCCAGGCAGCGGTTGCACCTTTACAGGACGGGGGCGCCGCCGTACAATGTCGGGATGCACTGTGGCTTGACTCGAGTCTGACGACCCCCGGCCCGTCCGGGCGCCGGGCCCGGATGCCCTTGTGATCCTGAGTACCCATATGGCCAAGATACAGATCTACGATACTACGCTTCGTGACGGCATGCAGGCCGAGGGCGTGAGTTTCTCGTTGGAGGACAAGCTCGCCATTGCCCGGTGTCTGGACGGGCTCGGTGTGGATTACATCGAGGGCGGCTACGCCGCCTCGAACGACAAGGAGAGGCATTTCTTCGAGCAGGCCGGGGGCCTGGGTCTTGGGCACGCCAGACTGGTCGCATTCGGGAATACCCGGCGCGTCCGCACGGCCGTGGAGGACGACGCCTCGATCGCCGCGATCCTGGCGTGCAAGGTGCCCGCCGCAGCCCTGGTGGGCAAGACCTGGGACCTCCACGTGGAGAAGATCCTCGGGTGCTCGTTGGAGGACAACCTCCTGATCTGCTCCGAGTCCGTGGCCTATCTCAAGAAGCACGGGCTCGAGGTCCTCTTCGACGCGGAGCACTTCTTCGACGGGTACAAGGCCAACCCCGAGTACGCCATGAAGGTCCTGGACGCGGCCGCCCATGCGGGGGCGAACACCCTGGTCCTCTGCGAGACGAACGGGGGCAGCCTGCCCCAGGAGGTCTTCGACATCACCCAGGCCGTGTGCAGGCAATGGGGGTCCTTGACCGTCGCCATCCACGCCCACAACGACACGGAGTGCGCTGTGGCCAACAGCCTGGCCGCGGTTCGGGCCGGCGCCCGCCAGGTCCAGGGCACGATCAACGGCCTGGGCGAGCGGTGCGGCAACGCCAATCTCTGCTCGGTGATCCCGAATCTGGCCTTGAAGATGGGGCTGGAGGTCTTGCCCCCTGAGAAGATCAAGACGCTCACGGAGGTCTCGCGGTTCGTCTCCGAGATCAGCAATGAGACCCCCGTGCTCAACATGCCGTACGTGGGCGAGAGCGCGTTCGCCCACAAGGCGGGCCTCCACGTCGACGCCCTGCGCAAGACCCGCCGGGCCTACGAACATATCGACCCGGCCCTGGTAGGCAATGAGCGGCGGTACCTGATCTCCGAGCTGAGCGGCAGATCCAACATCCTGGCCGAGCTGGAGAAGGTCCAGCTTGCGGAGGACAGGAAGCTGGCCAAGAAAATCCTCACCCGGGTCCAGGAACTGGAGAACGAGGGCTTTCAGTTCGAGGCCGCGGACGCGTCCTTCGATCTGCTCGTCAAGAAGGTCATAGGGACCTACCGCCCCTCGTTCGACCTGATCAAGTACCACGTGACCGTGGAGAAGAACACCCACGGGCAGATCGTCACGGAGGCCACGGTCAAGCTGCGGGTGGGAGACGAGATCGAGCACGTGGTCGGCGAAGGAGACGGCCCGGTCAACGCCCTGGACGCAGCCCTCCGCAGGTGCCTGGAGAGGTTCTACCCCGTGCTCCGGGATGTGCGTCTGATCGACTACAAGGTCCGCGTCGTGAATGCCAAGGCCGGGACTGCGGCGAGGGTCCGCGTGATCATTGAGTGGCAGGACAAGGACCGCTTCTGGGGCACGGTGGGGGTCTCGGAGAACGTGATCGACGCCTCGTGGCAGGCCTTGGCCGACAGCGTGGAGTACAAGCTCCACAAGGATAGGCCCGCCTGAGGCAGGTCTGAGCCGTGTGGGGCTCGACCCAGACCCCCGCCCCCCCGACCCGGGGGGGGCGAAAAATGTATTGAAAAAGCCTATTCTTCCGGTAGTATAGTTGTTTTGGTCTATTTGGAGCGGTTCCTGTATGAAAAAGGGCATCCATCCTGAGTACCACAAGGTGACGGTTCATTGTGGGTGCGGCAACACCTTTGAGACCCGCAGCACGTCCAAGGAACTCCATGCCGAGATCTGCTCGATGTGCCATCCGTTCTTCACCGGCAAGCAGAAGTTCATCGACACCGCCGGCCGGATCGAGCGATTCCAGAAGAAGTACGGCACGGACTACATGAAGAAGAAGCCCTAGCGGGCCGTCCGGATTCCACGAGGGCCTCTGTCCCCCATCCTGTGTGGGGCGGAGGCCTGTTGACTCCCGTTGGCCGGCCTCCCCCGGGATCCTGCCGGACCCGGGGTCGAAATCCCGCGGAGGCCCCGGTCCCCATAACCCAAAGGAAGAAATGGACCAAGCGACCATCCTGGCCAAGCTCGACCAGATCGAGCAAAGACACGATGATCTGGAACGGCAGACCGCCGACCCAGAGGTGGTCGGCAACAGCGCGAAGTGGGTCCAGGTCTCCAGAGAGAAGGGCAAGCTCCGCCCCGTGGTCGCCAAGTACCGGCAGTACCGGCAGACCTGCACAGCGATCCAGGAGGCCCAGCAGATCCTCGCCGACCCCTCGGCGGACCGGGACTTCAGGGCCCTGGCCGAAGAGGAGACCGCTCGTCTGCAGCGCGAGTCCGAGGCCCTTCTGGAGGAGATCCTCGACTCCCTGGTCATGGCCGACGACAACGCGGTGGGTTCGGTCATCATGGAGATCCGGGCCGGCACGGGCGGGGAGGAGGCCGCTCTCTTTGCCCGGGACCTCCACACGATGTACGTCCGTTACGCGGAGTCCAGACGGTGGAAGGTCGAGCAGCTCGACTTCAGTCCGAGCGAGAAGGGAGGCTTCCGCGAGATCATCTTGAGCATCAAGGGCGAAGGGGTGTGGATGGACTTGGGGTATGAAGGCGGCGGCCATCGGGTCCAGCGTGTCCCCGAGACCGAGACCCAGGGCCGGATCCACACCTCCGCCGCCACGGTGGCGGTCCTGCCCGAGCCCGACCAGGTCGCGGTCCAGATCAACCCGGGCGACGTGATCGAAAACGTCTCTCGCGCAGGGGGACCCGGCGGACAGAACGTCAACAAGGTCAGCTCGGCCATCCGCCTCGAGCACATCCCGACCGGGATCACGGTCAATATGCGGGATGAGCGGAGCCAGCACAAGAACCGGGAGAAGGCCTGGCGAGTCCTGCGCAGCCGGATCTACGAGCTCCACGAGAGCAAGAAGCGGAAGGAGCGGGATTCGCAGCGCAAGAACATGATTGGGTCGGGTGACCGGTCCGACAAGATCCGGACCTACAACTATCCGCAGAACCGCGTGACGGATCACCGGATCGGCCTGTCCCTCTACACCCTCGACAAGATCATGGCCGGCGATCTGGAGGAGTTGATCGCCGCCCTCAAGGACTACGACCGCCAGCGCCGGATCGAGAACCTGTAGTTCCAGGTTTCAAGTTTCAAGCTCTTGGCTTTTAGCTCTTGGCTGTTGGCTAGAAGCCAATGGCCAATAGCCAATGGCTTCTTCTGGATTCTGTGTGAAATGATCGTTGTCGTCACTGGAATGGTCGGCCTGGACAAGAAGAGCTACCTGGAGGGGGTCTGCCAGGTCGCCGCCCGAAGGAATCGGCCGATGACGCTCTGCAACGTCGGGGACCGGATGTACGCCGAGGCCCGGGATGTCCCGGCCAGCAAGATCCTGGACGTGCCCATCCAGCGACTCAACTCGCTCCGCCGCAGCGTGTTCAAGGACATCCTCGCCAAGGCCGAGCAGACCCCCGATCTGATCGTGAACACCCACGCCACGTTCCGGTGGCGGCACGGTCTGTTCCCGGCCGTGGACTTCGATCAGATGCGCCAGCTCAAGGCCGACATGTACGTCTGCCTGATCGACGGGATCGCGGCCCTGCACCACCGCCTCTTGGCCGAGCACACCGCGGAGCACACGCTCAAGGACCTGATCGTCTGGAGGGAAGAGGAGATCATCGGCACGGAGATGCTCCGCAAGGGCATCGACGAGAGGGTCCCGCTCTTCTGCCTGGCCCGTGGAACGGCCCCCCCCACCACGGAGACCTTCTATCGGCTGGTCTTTGAGCCGCAGGTCCGCAAGGCCTATCTGAGCTTCCCCATGACCGCTGTGGCCGGTCTGGACGGCGTGCAGCGTCAGATCGCCCTGTTCCGCCAGCGCATGAAGTCCCTGTTCGTCTGTTTCGACCCGGGGGACCTGGAGGAGTCGGACCTGCCCCGCCGCGCCAGGCTCGCCCAGGCCCGGGGCCTGGATCACGTACCGGTGGACATCGGGGGCCAGGGGGTCCGACTGAGTGCCCGCCAGATCCTGGAGATCGAGCGGGACATCAACAGCCAGACCTACGCCCGCGACTTCATGCTGATCGACCAGTCGGACATGATCGTGAGCTTCATCCCCCCCCTGCCGGACGGGCGAGCAGCCATCTCGAGCGGGGTGGAGCGGGAACTCCAGCACGCCCACGAGGCCGCCAAGGAGGTCTACGTCATTTGGCCGGCCGCGCAAGCCCCCTCGGTCTTCGTCACCCAGACCGCCACCGCCGTGTTCAGGACGATCGACGAGGCCACACGGACCTTCTCCAAAACAGGATGTACCGCCCCATGATCCCCACAGATGCAAGGCAACTGGCTGCCACCATCGATCACACCCTCCTGGTGCCCACCGCCACGCGGGAGGATATCGACCGGCTCTGCGACGAGGCGATCCAACACGGCTTCTACGCCGTGTGCGTCAACTCCAGGTGGGTCTCCGCTGCGGCGGACCGGCTGCACGGACCCGGCATCAAGGTGGCCGCGGTCGTGGGGTTTCCTCTGGGCGCGGAGACCACGCAGACCAAGACCGCCCACGCCAAGGACGCCATCTTCGAGGGCGCCGACGAGATCGACATGGTCGCCGACCTCGCGGCCCTGGTGGAGGGCGACTCCAAGTACCTGCTGGGCCAACTGCGGGCCGTGGTCAAGATCTGCAGGGCCATGCGCCCGGCCGTGGTCCTCAAGGTCATCCTGGAGACCGCGGCCCTGACGGCGGAACAGAAGCGGTTCGGGTGCAGGGTGGCCCAGATGGCGGGGGTCGACTTCCTCAAGACGAGCACGGGGTATCACCCTGCGGGCGGCGCGACCGTGGAAGACGTCGCGCTCCTGAGGGCCGAGGCCCCCAACTGCAAGATCAAGGCCTCGGGCGGGATCCGGACCGCCCAGCAGGCCCTGGATCTGCTCGCGGCCGGGGCGGACCGGATCGGCACGTCTCATGCCGTGGAGATCCTCCGGCAGGTCCGAACGGGGTTGTGCCCATGAAGATCGGAGACATCGCTGCAGCCCTGGAGCGGCTTCTGCCCAAGGCCCTGGCCCAGTCCTGGGACAATGTGGGGCTTCTGGTGGGAGACCCCCGGGCCGAGGCCAGGCGGGTGCTGGTGACCATCGACACGACCGCGGCCGTGGCCGCGGAGGCCAGGCGGCTGCGGACCGATCTGATCGTGGCCTACCACCCGGTCATCTGGGATGGCCTCAAGCGGGTCACGGCCACAGGGCCGACCGCCGTGGTCTATGACCTGATCCGCTCGGGCATCGCCGTATACTCCATCCACACCAGCCTGGACGCCATTGCCGGCGGTGTCAACGACGCCCTGGCCGAGTGCATCGGCCTGGTGGATGCCGAGCCGATCGGGGACTTCGTGGA
>JAGOQT010000197.1 GCA_018007255.1 Phycisphaerae bacterium
GTCGATCACGACCTCGGTCCCGAGTGCGGCCCTGGCCCGGTCGGTCAGGCCCTGCATCCTCTCTGCAAGCCGCTCCGGGGTGAGACCCAGCGACTCCAGCGCGGCCCGGTCCGCGGCGAGGATCTGGCTCAGGGGCCGGGTGTCGGTCCCTAGAAACCGGCCGGCCATGGCGGGAGACGCCCTGAGGATTCGCTCCGCACTCTGATTGTCAGGGGATCGGTTCATCGTGGCTATGCGAACTTGTCGTAGTAGATCCTGTCCTGCGGGATGCCCAGGCCCTTCAGGACCTGGATCGAGGCCTCGATCATCCCGGGGGGACCGCACAGGTACGCCTCGAATCCCGCCAGACCGGTGAAGGCCCGCCCGACCGCGTCGGTCACCAGGCCGGTCTGGCCGGTCCAGGCCTCGCCTTCGGAGACCTGGGCCACCACAGGGACGAACCGAAACGCGGGGAGCTGCCTCTCGAACGCCCGCATGGCGTCCAGGAGGTAGAGGTCCCTGACCCGCTTTGCGCCGAAGAAGAACGTGGTGGGGCGGGGGCAGCCGGTGTGGACCATGTGATGGAGGATCGAGACAAAGGGGGCCATGCCCGAGCCGCCTGCCAGGAAGATCATGGGGGTGTCGGTTCCGGACAGGCGGAAGTCGCCAAAGGGGCCGCTCAGCCTGACCTCGTCCCCCACCTTGAGATGCTCGAAGCAGTAGACCGTGCAGGTGCCCTGGGGGACCCGCCGGATGATGAGGTCCACGGTGTGCCTGTCCTCGGGGTCCGAGGCGATGGAGTACTCGCGGGCGACCTCCTGCGGGCTGCCTGGAAAGGGGGGGCAGCGGACCTGGACGTACTGGCCTGGGAAGAAGTCCAACTCCGTTGGATCCTCCAGTTGGAGACGGAACCTCTTGACATCGTGGGTCAGGTCCTCGATGGCCGTGCACAGGGTCCGGATCTGGCCCCTGTTCAGGACCTCGTCCGGGACCTCGATGGCCAGGTCCCCCTGGACCTGAACCTGACAGGCCAGGCGGAAGCCTTCGTGCACCAGCTGCTTGAGCCTCCTGGTCTCCTGCACCGAGACCGGACCGCCGCCGTGCAAGACCTTGACCTTGCACAGGCCGCAAAACCCCCGCCCCCCGCAGGCCGTGGCCAGGAATACGCCGTGATCCGCCAGCGTGGCCAAGAGAGACCTGCCCGTCTCCACCGCGAGACAACGTTCGCCGTTGATCTCGATCCGGCAACGGGTGACCGCAGTCGGGGCCATGGCAGGCTACAGACTCAGGAGCCTCTTCTGGAGCGCGGCAATGTGCCCCATCTCTTCGCCGATGACCTTGTCCACCTGTCTGCGGCTCCGATCGGTCTGGACGAGGGTCTTGAGCCCCACGTAGAAGACCACGCTGTTCCTCTCTGCGTTGATGGCGATGCCCAGGACGTCCGACAGGGTCTCCCTTCCGGAGAGCTTCAGTCCGGGGCTGATCTTGCCCTCGAAGCCCTTGGCGTCGGCCATGGCCTGCAGGTATGCGGAGGCCTGATCGTCCGGATCGAAGGTGGCCGGCTCCTTGTCTGCTGGGCTCAGTCCCGCGCGCATGGCCTGGAAGATGGCCAGGTGCCCGTCCTCCATGAGGGCCAGGTCCGTGAGGAACTTCTTGGTGGGCGCGTCCTTGGCCTTGGACGCGGCCTCTCGGTAGAAGGCCGCTCCGTTCCGCTCAATCTGCTCGGCCATCTCAAAGATCTCGTCGGCATTGAAGGTGATGCTCACGGTCGGCCTCCTTAGTCCTCTTCAGCCTTGCGTTTGGCCAGCTGGCGGTCCAGCATCAACAGCGGTCCCTTGGCGTCTCCGCCCATCTTGAGCTGTTGAATGATCTCCGATGCGTTCGCCTCCTCTTCGACCTGCTCGGACACGAACCACTGCAGGAAGACCGCAGCCGCGTGGTCTTTCTCCGCGATCGCGAGGTCCATCAGGTCATGGATCAGGGCCGTGACCTTCTCTTCGTGCGCGAGGGTCTCTTCCATCATAGGCAGGACGCCCTTCCATTCCGTGGGGGGGGAGTCGATCGCGGTCAGCTTGACCCTGCCGCCCCGCTCGATGATGTGGTGGTAGAACTTCCTGGCGTGGTCGAGCTCTTCGTTCGACTGGACCCGCATCCAGTGGGCGAATCCCCTGAGTCCCATGTCCTCCAGGGCCGCGGACATGGACCAGTACAGGTATCCCGAGTACGCCTCCGCGTTGAGCTGGCTGTTCATCGCCTTTTCGATCTTCTTGTTCAACATGGTGACTATCCCTTCCAGAGTCCGTGTAGGTTGCAGTATTCCCGGGCGCCGACCGACGTCGCCTCGATCAGGAAGACCGCCTCGGCGGCCTGGCCCGGTTTGAGGAACTGACGGTAGACCTTGCCGTCTGCAGTCAGTTCGATCCACTCGATGTAGTGCTTCTCCTCCATGGGGTGCGGCACGCTCCCGACCTTGACCTTGAACCCGCCGGCGACCTTCTCGACGACCGGCACGTGCTTCTCCTTGGATGCGTCTACGGTGTTCTCCTTCATGAGCTTCATGGGCTGGCCGCAGCACACCATCTCTCCTTGACCGACGTGCACCACCTCGACCATGTTCCCGCAGAGCGGGCACTTGCAGACCTGCAACAGCGTTGTCATGACGTCTCCTTTCCTTGGATGCTTCAGTCAGGATTCCAGGATCCCGGCCTGCTGGTGCTTGGCCAGGATCCGGTCGGCCAGACTGTCCAGGGCCAGGTAGTCTTGGTCTCGGGGCAGTCCCTTGACCACCACCGGCTCGATCAACTCAACCTTGAGGTTCGGGATCATGGCCGTCAGCTGCTCCACCGCCTTGCTGGCCCATCCGTAGGACCCAATGAGGGAGGCGAATCGCGTCTTGGGCCTCAGGGCATTGGCGAGGAAGGCGGCATAGGCGGCCAGGGGGTGGGGCCCTACGAGCACGGTCGGACAGCCCAGAACCAGGGTGGCCGCATCGACCAGGGCCATGGCCAGCTCGCCGATGTCCACTCCGCTGAGGTTGAAGGGTCTCACCCCGATCCCACGCTCCATCAGGGCGGCGATCAGGTGATCGACCATGCGCCGGGTGCTGTGGTGCATGGACACGAAGGGCAGCACCACCTCGTTCTTGACCTGGTCGCTCGCCCAGTCCTGATAGACCTCCAGGATCTGTTTGGGCCTGTCGTACACAGGGCCGTGGCTGGGTGCGATGATCTCGATCCGAAGGGGGGCCAGCTTCTCGAGGTTCTTCCGGATCGGCCCTCGGAAGGGCATCATGATCTCCGCATAGTACCGCTTGGCGGACTCGTGGACCTTGGCCCAGTCCTCCACAAAGAGGCTGCTGGAGGCCAGGTGGGATCCGAAGAAGTCGCAGGAGAACAGGACGCCGTCCTCCTGCAGATAGGTCCCGAAGGTCTCGGGCCAGTGCACCCAGGGCAGGTCCAGGAACCGGAGGGTCTTGTTGCCCAGGGACAGGGTCTGGCCGTCCTGGATCACGAGGAAGCGGTCCTCCTCGATGTGCAGGTGGGTCGCCAGAAGGTCCTTGCACTTGGCGTTCACCACCACCTTCGCGCCCGGGTACAGGGTCAGGATGTCCGGGATCGCGCCGGAGTGGTCCTGCTCTCCGTGGTGGGCCACGAGGTAGTCGATCCGGTCTATGCCCAGGGTCACGAGATTGCCGATCAGGGTCTCGGTCTTGGAGGGATCGACCGTGTCCAGCAGGACCGTCTTCTCACTGCCCTTGACCACGTAGGCGTTGTAGGTGGTTCCGTCCGGCAGGGGGATGAGCTCGTCGAAGAGCCGACGATCCCAGTCAAGGGCACCGACCTCGTACACATCCGGCTTCAACTGCCTCATGGCGGTCACCTCCCTGACAACATCACGACTACTACAAAATGGACATTCGACCTATATTCTTCAAGGAAATCGAGTTCACGATTTCCTTGAAGAAGGAATGAAGTCCCCTTCCGAGGGAAGCCCGTCAGTTTTGGGATGGTAAAATCGACAGAATGATTTTACCATCCCAAAAGTAGGTCGAATGTTCATTTCGTAGGACTCCATCATGCTCAGACCAGGGCCTTGGCTGCCTGGAGGGCAGCCTCGTAGTCCGGCTCCTCGGTCATCTCATGGACGATCTGCTTATAGCGGATCACGCCCTGCTTGTCCACGACGAACACAGACCTGGCCAGGAGCCTCAGTTCCTGGATCAGGACCCCATACGCGGTCCCGAACGAGGCGTCTCTGTGGTCGGACAGGGTGAGCACCTGGCTCAGCCCAGAGGCCCCGCACCACCTCTTCTGGGCAAAGGGCAGGTCCATGCTGATCGTCAAGACCAGCACGTCTGATCCCAGGGCCTGGGCCTGCTCGTTGAACTTGCGGGTCTGGATGTCGCAGACCGGCGTATCCAGGGAAGGGACCACGGAGAGGATCAGGACCTTGCCCCGAAAAGAGGAGACCGTCCTTTCGGTCAGGTCCGAGGCCAGCAACGTGGCGTCCCTCCCGGGTTTGCCGATGTGGACCGTAGGCCCGACCAGGGTCAGGGGGTTACCCTTGAACGTCACTGCGCCCTTTCGTACAGACATCTTCACACGCTCCTTCCTTCTTGGAGAAAGTGGAGTTCCGAACCCGGCACCGGGAACAAGACACTCAATAGTTCAATGCGTCGATCTCGAAATAGGCCTGCGGGTGCTGGCACAGCGGGCAGACCTTGGGTGCGCCCGGTCCCTCGTGGACGTATCCGCACTTGCGGCAGATCCACCGGCCGGGCTTGTCCTTCTTGAACACCTTCCCCTGTTCCAGGTTCTTGGCCAGGGCCAGATACCTGGCCTCGTGCCGGATCTCTGCTACGGCAATCAGCTTGAACAGGGCGGCAGCCTGCTTGAGGCCTTCCTTCTCCGCCACCTTGGCGAAGTCCGGGTACATCTGGCTGCTCTCATACCGCTCCCCGCTGGCAGCGGCCTTGAGGTTCTCGAGGGTCGTGCCGATCACACCTGCCGGGAATGCGGCCTGGACCTCCACCTCGCCGCCCTCCAGGAGCTGGAAGAGCTGCTTGGCGTGCTGGGTTTCCTGGTCCGCGGTGTCCGCGAACAGGGCTGCGATCTGCTCATACCCCTCCTTCTGTGCCTGCTTGGCGAAGTAGGTATACCGATTCCTCGCCTGGGACTCGCCTGCAAACGCGGTGAGGATGTTCTTCTCCGTCTGGGTTCCCTTGATGCTCATCTCCATTCTCCTTTGGCGGTACACTACGGTTCCTGATTGGGGGCGCATCGATCGCATATCCCCTCGAAGTACACAGTCTTACGAAGGACCTGGAACCCCTTGCCAAACCCTGGCGGGGTCTGGACCTTGTCAAAGGGCGGGTGGTGGAAATCCACGATCCTCCTGCAACGGATGCACTTGAAGTGCTGGTGGCTCTCCTGGTTGGCGTCGAACCTCTTGGCCTCGCCGGAGCCCTCCACCAGACAGGCCAGCCCCATCTGGGCCAGGGTCAGCAGGGTCCGATTGACCGTGTCCAGGCTGATGGTGGGCTGGGACTGGCGGACCTGATGGAAGACCGTCTCCGCGGAGGGGTGCTCATGGCTCCCCACGAGGGCCTGGTACACGGCAATCCTCTGTGGAGTCACCTTGAGGCCCTTGCGCCTGCATCGGTCCTCGAATTCGGTCATTCTCCTGGGCCAATCCTTCATGGTCTTACCGTGCCATTACCACTTTGTTGTACAGATATCTAGTAGGTACTCCTATTTACTGGATTTGTTCTTGAAATGCCAGTCTATTCTCCGGCCGGGTGCTGGGGTGAAGGTGCGGCCCTGGCGAGTCCTAGCCCGCTGGGACGATCAGATCCGTGGACTTGGTCTGGGGTACGGGCAGGGGGCTGTGGCAGGCCGGACAATCCGGGGTCAGCAATCCCCTTCGTCTGCCGCAGGCCGAACAGCGGATCACGGTCGTATGATTCAAGGCCAGGTAGGTCAGCAGGCCCGCGAGGTTGAAGGCCAGCACCAAGACCACCCAGAATGCCAGTCTGCTCCAGCCGGTCCTCCTGGGCCAGGCGTGGACCAGGGCGACCAGGGCCAGGCCGACTGAACACAGTGCGCCTTTCCAGGGGGTCTCTTGGCTGCGGATGTGCCACATGGACCCAAGGGTCTCTCCAAGATAGGTCGGCATGGCCCTGCGCTGGGTATCCGTGATGCCCGATAGGCAGTGCTGCACGGCCGGGGGCGAGACGATGTTCACGGCCCTCTGTACACGTGCGAATCGCGTCTGCCAGTCCCTCATCTGTCGGTCCATCATACTCCCGGGCACTGCCCAGGAGAACGAGGAGACCTCTTGCACGGCCCCATCCCGCCCGACCTCCAGGAGCCGGATCGTATGTTGCTGCTCCCGGTCTCGGCTCTGGGTGCGCCATGGATCGAGCACCTCCTGGTCCTGCGTGTCCGGAAGGCCTGCGGTCTCCATGACCTGCATGAAGACCCTGTCCCTTGTGGCCACGACCATGGGCGGTGTCGGGTGATTGGCGTATCGCGTCGGGATGGAGCACCGAATGACCTCGTTCGGGTCCTCCAGGAGGATCGTGACCTGCCCTTGCCCTGTGAAGACCGCTAGGCTGGGACGGTAGACGTCGTTGTGTTTGACCGTATCCCAGTGGCAGCGGTGTACCCTGATCGGGCTGTCGGCCCGGACCAGGGTCTCTACCTGCCTGGCTGCCAGGTCGATGCGGTAGAGGGTCTGCCTCCCCACAAAGAGGAGAAGGGGGGTCGCCTGGTTCGGCCTGTGGCCGGACAGGAGGTCCACGCATCGGTCAAAGGGCTGGACCGACGTCGCTTCCGTGGAGAATCCACTGGAACCCATGGTGCCCATGGGTCGGCCCATGATGTCCCGGCCCTCGAAGACCCTTCGCCTGGGGTCATACCACCAGGTGCCCGTGACGCGGCGGTCCGGGCCCGACAGCGGCACGGTCAGCGTCCTGGAGAACTCCGGTGTGACCTCGCCGAGCCGGGTCAACTCGTAGGCCACGTTGCGGTGGCCTGTTGTCCGCTGATACAGCCCTTCGTTGCGATCGTCTCCGGATGACCAGTCCATGAAGGTCAGGGGTTGCTTGTCCACAGGCCCTTGGTATAGGACACGGCTGTTGGGCTCCATGACCGTCAGGCGTGTCTGCCCCAGTTGCCCGAGTGGCGTCTCTTGATAGGTCAGGACGAACCTGCCGTCCAGGAGGAAGACCTTGCCTGCCCTCTGGATATCGACCTGCGGCCTGCTGACATCGTTGACGTCCACCCCCACGGGGTCCGCCCTGAACGGCCGGTAGCACAGGGCGAGCCCGGCCTGTAGGGCCAGGAACTGGGCCACGGCCGTGAACCAGAGCATGACAGCAAGGACCATCACGACCTCTGCTGGACGGGCGGCTCGCTCGATCCACTTGGTCTTCATGGCAGGATCCCCTCGAAGGCCTAGACTTCCCTGGAACCCACGGCGTGAACGACCTGTACGGCCAAGACACACGCCCCTGCAACGGCCAGGACCCACGCGTGGGCCAAGGGCGTGCCCATGAGGCAGAGCAGGCATGTCCCTGCGCCAAAGGCTGCGCCGAAGATCCGGGTGGTGTACCACCTGACCGGCCTGATGGCTGAGACGGCTGCACCCAGGTAGGCCACCATGCCGAGCAGGATCATCA